>PEAL01000397.1 GCA_002753725.1 Deltaproteobacteria bacterium | reverse complement strand
CCAGTTTCATCACCCCAATGGATCTCACCTTTTTCTTTTTTTTTCCTTTCTTTTATGGCGGGGTATTCTTCCTTGAGCCATTTGTCCACGGCTTTCGGATTTTGTTTATAGGATTTCTTTAAAGGTTTTTGAGGTTTGAATCCCCAGCGTTTCAGATATTCTCCGACTGTCCTGATGGGCATACAGATTTTATAAGTCTCTTTTATGTCTATAGAGCAGACGCATAAATTAAATTATCCTTTAATATTATGTATTTATCTCTTGAGTTGTCAAGTTTTTTGTAAGATTGAAAGAACGAAATTAAAGCGAATAACGAGTAGGCTAAAGGGAGTCCTTTTTTATATTTTGTTCAATGATCCTTACCAATTCATCCTTACTCTGAACGGGTTTAGCTAAAAAATTATTGAATCCTTTTTCTTTACATAATGCCAGGGTTTTACTTGAAGAATCAGCGGACAAAGCGATGATCGGTATGTTGATATTTTTCTCACGGATCATCTGAGTGCAATCAAAGCCATTCATTTCAGGCATATTAAGATCCATTAAAATGACATCAAACGTTGATTCATTCAATTGTTGAAGTGCTTTTTTCCCACTATCAACATAGGTGACAACATAGGGTGTTTCCTCGAAATGAAGCTCCATAACCATCTGATTGTTCTGATGATCATCCACTGAAAGGATACGATACGATCCAGATGCTTGGTGAGAATCATCTGCGGTGAAATCCAATGATTCGTTCATGGTATGTTCAATGTTCGCTTTTTTAGGTAAGCGAACCCATAATGACGTTCCTTTTTCTTCGCTGCTCGTAAATGTAATATCGCCAGCATGTGTTTTAGCAATCAATTTGGCACTGTATGTTCCAATTCCAGTTCCTGTTTCTTTTCCCGCTGTGGCATACCGTTCAAAAAAACGATTCTGAATTTTTTCTGGTATTATTCCCTGGTTATGGATAACGATTTCATGCACATTTTTTTCAAGAATTGTGATGGAAACCATCTTATTTTCAGGAGAGGCCTCAATGGCATTTTTAATCAGATTTGAAAATAAATTGGTCAGCAGCACATCCTCGCCGGATATCCAGTACAGTGTATCCCAGGGCAGTGGTTGTGACCCCAGAAAAAAGGACAATTGTATATTTTTTTTATTTGCCAAAAATGACATTTCTTCGTTTAATCGATGGAAAAGTCGAACAAGATCGACAGCCGATGGTTTAACAATGTAAGAGCCTTCCTCCATTTTATATATATCCAGAGAATGCTCGATCATATGAAGAATCTGCTGACCGCTTTCATTGATCATATTAACCCAGTCCCTTTGCTGATGATCAAGATTTTTTTCATATTGAAGGCGTTTGGACAAACCAAGAATACCATTAAGGGGGGTTTTAAGATCATGCCGCACCATTCGTTCAACATCTTCCCGAAGGTGTTCTGCACGTTGTTTGTCTGTAATATCATGGGCAATTCCCCATATACCAGTGGGTTGACCGGTTTCATTGGTCAATAACCATGCCCTTATGGAAACAGGAAATGTATGGCCATCGGCATGAATAAATTCTTTTTCGTATTCCTGGCTATTGCCTCCGGAAAATATTTGAGTCTCTATAATTTTATTTTCAATGGTTTGCCATTTGATGGGTGTTACCTGTCTGAGATAGAGTTGTTTCATGTCTTGTAATGCATAGCCCAGCATTTTTTCAAAAGCTGGATTGACATCTAAAAACCGCATTTGCATCCCCAAAAAGAAAATGCCATCTTTACTGGAATGATACAGGCCACGATACCGTTCTTCACTTTCTTTTAATGCTGTCAGTGTTTGGTGAAGTTTCAGATTTTGTCGATTGACCAGTTGTTGCGTATGTGAAAGTTCATCTACTGTATTTTTAAGCTCTTGAGTACGTTTTTGAATTCGGCCTTCCAGATCCATATTGAGATCCCTAAGTTCTGTCTCAGCTTTTTTTCGTAACGTAATATCCATAATAAAACCTTCATAATAAGCAACGTCAAAATTGGAAAGATAATGAATGCGCGCTGATATTGAAACCCATATTTGACGACCGGTTCGCGTTCTTAAGCGTGTTTCAAAATTTGCGATTTGTTTTTCCTGACGAATTAAACGATCAAATTCTCTGAAGTCAAGAGGATAGATAAAAAGTTGATCTTGAAGGTGTGTGATTTCATTGAAAAGTTCATCTGAACTGCGGAAGTCTAAAATATTGGCCATGGATGGGTTGGCTGTGATGAATCGGCCATCAGGGGTCACTTGAAATATGCCTTCTGCGGCATTTTCAAAAATATTTTTAAAGTTTTTTTCAGCTCTATATTTAAGTTTTCGTTCCCGCATATAGAATTTTAAATTAATTCCAGCAAAGGATAAAACGCCTGCAATAAATGGATAAGATACTGCGAGAATAATTCCAAAATAAACATAAAGGAAAGAGCAGCTAAGAAAAAAGAAGACAAAGACAAGGATAACAAAGAAAACTCGCAATCGTGGATCTTGAACACGATAGCAGACAAAGGTGATAAGCGTTAACAGGAAAAGAACGGATATGAATTCGGAAAAAAATCCAGCCGCACACAACGGAGAACCGTTTAGCAGCGTGCTGATTGAATTAGCTATAAATTCAGATCCATACATGGTTCCCACAGGTGTATCAAACCAATCCTGAGATACCTCGAAGGTGTCACCAATAATCACAATTTTATCTTTTATCCAATAAGATAGCTCCATTTGGTCTTCAGGTGAAACATTCATAAAAGCCTGTGCCGTGATCCCTGCAAATTCGTGTAAATACCGATGATCAGAAGGAATGGCTGGAAAATCAATATATATTTCATTAAATTGATTTAATGTGAACTGATTCGGGCCGATTGTCAAAAGTCTATCTTTAAGCGTCGGGGATGTATTAAAATACTGGGCAAGAACCTGAACAGCAAAAGGCCATCCATAAGGTTGTTGGATAATTTCTGGATACATTCGAAGACGGCTAAGCGTTGTTACAGTGTTACTGGTGGAGGTATGGTTAATATAGCCACTGGAAACGTCTTTTCCAATGGTTTGAGCAGGGTAATGAATTTTTTTAAATTGACCTGTGTCATCAAATATTGCTTGAGATGCCAGAATAGCATTTGATGAGGAAATGGCCTCAGCCAGTTCGTGGTCGTCATCATAGGCACTGTTATATTTGAATAACAGATCTACAGCGATAAGTTTTGGTTTTAACTGATGAACATTGCGAATAAGTTTTGCAATATCTTGTCTACGTAAAGGAAAAGCATTGTACCAATCAAAAAATAACTCATCAATGGTGACCAGAACAATTTTATCGCGGGGAAATGATACAAGTTCAGGAGCAGCGAGACTCATTCGGAGTACATGCCGAATCCCCAGAGTTTGATCTTCCATTAAAGAAAAAAATTCATGATATTCTGATAAAAGACTCAGACACAAAAAAACGACAAGCAGGCATAAATCCCATTTTTTTTTAATATAAGACATCGCTTCCATCCCTTTGGGCAAAAGAACACGCTTGACTGAATTCAAATATTCAGATCCGACACAACAAACAATGAATGCACTATAAATGATATTGTGAAAAAAAGAAACTGTTTTGAAGGCTTTGCCTTGATATTTGTTCAAGTTTTATATACATTGATGCGAAAAAGTCTAAATTCATATTGATAGAAAGATATCATTATATGAGAATTTTTAACTCATATGGTGCAATTTCTAATGAAAAGATTTTGCAAAAAAATTTTTTAACAGAAAAAATAGACGGCGTATGTGTAACAAATGTTTCCAATTACCCAGGAATAATATTAAAATGATGTATCAAAAAAATGCACGCATTCTATGGAACCGTAATATTCTCGGAAAATATTACCGAATTGGAATAAGTTGCCCAAAAGGGTTTCAAACTGCACTTGCCGGACAATTTGTTATGCTGCGCCTAACAGACGATCCAATGCCATTGCTGCGGCGCCCGTTTTCAATTCATGGCATGATATGGGATGCAAGCGGTTTTTGTGGGATCGAACTGTTGTACAAAGTTGTAGGAAATGGCACGAATACCCTTTCAAAAATTACTGTGGATCAGGAAATCAATATGTTAGGTCCTTTAGGAAATGGTTTCAATTTAGAAGAGAATGTGGATTCTGCGCTGATTGTTGCCGGTGGCATAGGTGTTGCGCCTATGATATTTTTGACAAAATGTCTGCTTCAGAAAGGGAAACAATGCCATGTCCATGTCCTCTACGGTGGACAAACAGCAGATGATTTATTCTGCACAGATATTTTTAATGATTTGGGTGTTGCCCTTCAATTATATACAGAAGATGGAAGTGTGGGAAAAAAAGGGTGGGTTACAGATGAAATGCATACCATCATAAGACAAATACGTCCGGATATGATTTATGCGTGTGGCCCCAATCCAATGTTGGCAAATATTTCGAAAATTGCTAAAGAAAATGAAATTTCCTGTCGCCTGTCCCTTGAAGCACATATGGCCTGTGGCATGGGGGCGTGCCTGGGCTGTGCTGTTGCATCAAAAGATACCCAAAAAAGATATTTTCATGTTTGCAAAGATGGGCCGGTTTTTGATGCTAATGATATTATAATGCAATAATTTCTTCAATCGATAAATTTTTGTAACCTCAGCAATTTGAGAATGAGTCAGTATCCCTGCTTTTTTTAAGTTAGAGGTCGTTTGCTTTACCCATAGCCGTCAGGTTAAGTTTTGCTTACACTCAACTCATTCTTTTCAACTTACGAATGGAGGAATTATGCAATATCCTTTAATTGAAACCATTGGAAATCCGGATTTATTTGTTGGTCGCCATGAAGAGTTTGACCGTTTGAATGAATTTCTGGCGTTTATTCCCAAAAGACTATCCATGTCAACAGTTATTCTTGCCAGACGAAAGAGCGGAAAAACAGCTATATTGGAACGTGTATTTAATCACGTCT
>PEAL01000396.1 GCA_002753725.1 Deltaproteobacteria bacterium | reverse complement strand
GTTTTCAGATAATTTTTTGGCCAGATCAGCCAATTCATTGGCGGATTGATGAATACTAAAAATGCCTTCGTTGCTGTCTTTTATAGCGCCACTGACTCCGCGAATGCTATGAGCAACCTCGTTGGCACCTTTTGCAATTTCGCCAATACTTCGCGCCACATCATTGGCACCGGTTGTCAATTCAGCCATTGCAGATGCAATTTGATCTGCACGGGAATTCGCTTCAGCAGCATTGGCTGCAATCTCATTCACCGCAACGGTTTGACTTTCAACCGCAATCATGATGGTTTCTGACGATGTATTCATTTCTTCAATAATACTCGATACATCGGCAATCACCTGAACCGCCTCACTAGTATTGGTTTGAACGTCGGAAATACGTGAAGCAATATCTTCAGCAGCATCAGCGCTTTGATCTGCAAATTTTTGGATGGCATTGGCGACAACAGCAAAGCCTTTTCCTGCTTCCCCTGCGGCGGCGGCCTCTATAGCGGCATTTAATGCTAACAAATTTGTTTTATCAGCAATGCGCTTGATTACCTCTGTCACTTTGCCAATCTCATTGGCTGCCTGTCCCAATGAAGACATGGTTTCACCTGCTTTTTTGGCCATATTCATAGCCTTATCCGCAATCTTGGACCCCTGCCGCGCATTTTCACCAACTCCTGTCATGGATGCTGACATTTCTTCGATTGCGCTGGCAACAGAATTAATATTCTCATTCATTTGTTTGGCTGTGCTGGAAATACCTGTGACATTGGTACTCATTTGCTCTACAGATGACGCTATCATGTTGATATTGACATTCATTTCTTCAGACGAACCCGCAACATTTTCAGCCTGTTGATTCATGATGTCCGCATTTTGGGTCAGTTGATTGGCGATACTGACAATGTTATTGGATTTCATCTCAAGGGTTTCGGATGTTTTCTTTTGAGATTTATTACTGGTTTCTTTTGCTTTGATAGAGTCTTGCTGAAACTGAATGGCTTCTGCCTTTGCAAGGGTATTTTTTTTGCGAACCCGATAGATTCGATCTGCCAGACCCAAAGAAAGCAATAAGACCATAAAAGCAGAACCGATTTGCGCAGAATGCTCTGTGGCAAAATTTACCGGTAAAAAACCAGATGTTTTTGAAGCATAAACCATTGAACCAATTAAAAATGTCAACCAGGCAAGTATAAAGTATCGCGCCGCTAAATTACCGCGAACATATGAAACAATACCAGCAATCATCAAGGTTATACAAAAAACTGCCGCATAAAGCGTTGCAATGCGTATCAAAAGATCATCACCGGACAAAGAAAACAGCATGATTGCCAAACCCAAATATCCCATACCTGCAATCAGACGCTCAACCATTTGAACTTGCTGCCCGGTTGCCAAAAAATTCATTGAGAAACGTGCCCCCCAGAATCCCAATAGTCCAATGAAAAAGGGTATGGAACGATTGGCCCACCATGAAGCATTGGCCCATAAATATTCAAAACCATGACCATTCAATGCAAGCTGAAAAAAGACATAACTGATAATAAACAATACATAGTAAATAAAACATCGATCACGTACAGCTAAAAACAAAAAGATATTGTACAAAACCATGATAATCAGCGCCCCATAATACAAACCAATAACAAACTGTTCGTCATTCACCTTCTCGGCAAAGGCTTTTGGTGACCACAAAATCAACGGAAGTTGTAACGAACCTTCTGTTCTTACATTGAAAAAAACAGTAATGCGCTGATCAGGAAGTGTTCTAAGATTAAAGACACAATGATGATAATCCATTTCCCGATGGGAAAAAGGCATCTTGTCTCCTGTTTGACTGACCTGATACTGACCATCTTTATCCTGACTATAAAATGAAATATGATCAATATGCGGATAAGCCAACTCGATAAACCAATCCTTAATGGTTCGGCTTTTTGAGATGATATTTAATTTGATCCAATAGTTGGAGCGGGTAAATCCAAGGTTGAGAACATTTTGTTTAGATCCTTTGAATTTGGGAATAAAGGCATCCGAAGATATATCTTTCACTGTCCATTGCTGTTTTTTATCCTCTATATAGAGCAGGTACTTTCCCAATTCATAAGATTCAATAGTGTTATTTAACTCCAGTGATCGTTCAAAATAGATCGATTCATCGGCAGCCAACAGCACAAATGGCATGCAAAGGGCTGCGAGCAGGAGCCATAAAAAATTTTTTACAATATAATCATTGCGCATAATATCACCTGATTTTCAGAAAGAGGGTTACAGATTCAACTGATTGACCATATTCATCAGTTCCGACGCCATGCTTGCCAGTTCCTGAGATGTATTATTGGTGGCCTCAGCTTGACTTGCTGTTTGTTTAATTTTTGTTGTAATGTCATTGACCAGACTGTGCGCCTCATCGGCGCTGATGCCTACTGTTTGCCCAGCTTGAACCATTTGCTGGGCATGGTTTGAAATGCTTGCAGCTGTTTGGGTTTGCTCTTGAACAGCTTCAGCATTTTTTTCATTGATGGATGCAATTTCATCAATAATTGTACTGATTTTTTCCATGGCCTGAACAGCATCCTGGGTACTCATCTGAATGTTTTCAATCTCTTGAGCGATTTCATCCGTAGCATCTGCCGATTGTTTGGCCAGCTTTTGAACTTCATCTGCAACAACAGCAAAGCCTTTGCCTGCCATACCAGCGCCTTCTGCCTCGATTGCAGCGTTTAGTGCCAACAAATCGGTACGATCCGCAATATCATTGATAACCGTGATGACTTTCCCTATTTGTTCAGATGCATCAACAAGGGCTTTCATCTTGGTATTGACTTCTGTTGCCTTGATATTGGCGTCTTTAGAAATTTGATTGGCCTTGGCGGTATTTTTTGTGACATCATTCAGAGATCTTGTCATCTTCTCTACAGACTCTGCCTGACTGGATACGTTTGCGGACATTTCTTCACCCAAGGTCGCCATACTATCGAGATTTATTGCACTTTGTTCAGACAAACTGACAATATCCTCTGTAGATTGCATCATCATGGATGCCATAGAAGACAAATGATCAGATGTTGCATATAACTGTTCTGTAATACGTTTGACTTCACCAACAATGTTGCCGATCAAACTTAAATCTGTCAGACAAACCAAAACGCCTC
Source organism: Deltaproteobacteria bacterium (assembly GCA_002753725.1). GTDB lineage: Bacteria > Desulfobacterota > Desulfobacteria > Desulfobacterales > Magnetomoraceae > Magnetomorum. The sequence continues at coordinate 1,833 of PEAL01000396.1, read as the reverse complement.
TGTCATTGGGGCCATTCTCAAAGGGTACAGATGTAAAGGCAACAGGGATATGATCGCTATGATCATCAAGTTGAATACGTGTTTCAACTGTGATGACGCTGGATGATTGGACGGCCTGACGGCATGGACAACTTTCTCCATGACACTTTTCGGAGCAAATAATATCTTTACAGTGTTTTCCTAAAACATTTTTTTGATCTACCTTTAAAAAATCCATACCCGATGCATTGATAAATCGAATCTGATAATTTTCATCAAGAGTAATAATGGGAACAGGGATAATGGATAATTTCATTATCAGCTGATTGTTTAAAGCAATCAAACTGTTCAGGCAGGAAATTAAAGGCCGGAAAAAACCGATTTTAGAAGAATATTCAGGTATCCTGGTACAGGATTGCAAGGTGTTGGTTATATGTTGCGCCATTCCAATGAGCAAGCGTTTCAATGCAAGATATAAAAAAAGCATGATCACTAATGAAATTCCAAAACTGATTGCAGCGACAGATACAAAAAATATTTTATTTTTGTTGCTATGGGTTGCAATGGTTTGATGAAAAATATGGAATTGTTGGATGATTTCTTTGGATTGTTGTGTTTCATTTTCTAATACTGTTGCAAGATCACTTTCTAACTGTGTAAGTTTTTTTTCAACGGACAGGAATTGTGAATTAAAATGACGAAATCCAATATATCCGCTGCCAAAAATAACAAAAAGACAGACGATACTTACAAGAATCCTCTGCCACGGAATATTTTTTTTCAACAGAGTCATTTTTTCTCCTTTTTAGTTTTTCTTCTTTTTAATTGTTCTTGACAGATATTTCATTGCTGACTTTAAATGGATCAACCATATCTTTCAGATTTCCGGACAGATGATTGAGAACAATCGCAGCTTCATTAATTTGATGACTGATTTGACGATTGAATGAAATGGTTTTACTTACCGATTGAATCCTTGTTGAGACATCATTCGCTCCCAGTGCAACCTGTGTGATATTTTCAGCTGCATCGTTGGCGGTTTTGCTTAAATCTTCAATGGCAAAGGTGATATTCCTTGCCCGTTCATCTGCTTCAAGGGCGTTATTTGCTATTTCCTGTACGGCTTTGGTTTGTTCGATCACAGCATATGAAATGGATTCAGAGGATGAATTCATTTCTTTGATAATGGTTGAAACATCTGTAAAGGCTTTTTCAATTTCAGAGGTTCCTTTTTGAACGCCAATAATTCTATCTGTAATATCTTTCGCGGCCCGGCTGCTTTGTTCAGCAAACTCCTGAATAGCTCCAGCGACCACCGAAAAACCGCGGCCGGCTGATCCAGCAGATGCTGCTTCTATGGTTGCATTCAGTGATAATATATTCGTTTTATGAGCGATTCGCTGGATAAACTCCGACACACCACCAATTTCATTGGCAGCATGCCGTAAAGCAGTCATGGTATCGCCTGCTTTTTGAGCCAATACAACAGCCTGTTCCGCAATTTGGGTTCCAATGGTTGCACGGTCTCCCACATGACTCAATGATGAGGAAAGTTCCTCAATGGCATTGGCCACACTGTTGATATTTTGAAATAAATACTCGGACGTCGTTGAAACCGATTGAACGTTACTACTGATTTCTTCAACACTGGCAGCAATGGAATGAATGTTACCGCTGATCTGAATGGATGCTTCTGCAACACTGTTGGTTTGAGATTCAGCATCAACAGAATGGTCTGTCAATTGTTCCGCAATCCCAGTCATGCCATCGGCAGAATTGGACAACAGATTTGCATTCTCCTGAACGTTTGAAATAATTTTTCTAAATCCATCCAACAGTTGAGCAATTGCCTGA
>PEAL01000395.1 GCA_002753725.1 Deltaproteobacteria bacterium | reverse complement strand
AGCGCTAATGCTGTGGATGATGACATTTATGAACTTGCGCCTCATAAAGGTGTGATCTCATTCTCCATAAAAAATGAAGTACCCAAATACAGTGAACTTTATATCAATCACATTTCAGTCAACATTACAGATAATGAGCAGAAGCCAACAGTCATGTTTGTTAAACGATATTTTGAGGACGCTGAATCGGTCAGTCCTGTCAACTTACCATTGACCTTGAGTCATCGCGCAAACAAGGATGTCATCATTGAATATATCAACAAAGATACCAGCACCGCCTCTGAAGACAAGGATTTTATTTTGAATTCATCCTGGCAGACATCAATCAACGCATTTGAACTGGAAGGCAGTATTGAAATAAATGTCATCAACGATAGCATTTCAGAAAACAATGAGACCATTGTTCTGGAAATCGTCAACTCAGGCATTGCTTCAATTGGCAACAAAAATTCTTGTAAATATTGGATAATGAATGATGATTATCCGGGAATAATTATCAATGGGATCTCTGATTCAATTGAGTTACTGGAAGGCGAAAGCTTTTCATATTCAATCATGCTGAACTCTCAACCTGAAAGCCTGGTAACAATTCATGTCAGTGCAAAAGATGAAAGTATTGTTGATATTGCTCAAAAAGAGTTGAATTTTTACCCTGACACCTGGAATATCATACAATATGTTTCATTGACCATTGTTGATGACAATGATTACAATGATGGTTTAAAAACAAAGATTATTCATCAAGCCTATATCGATCAGGTTTACAAAGATTTGCCTCCAAAAGAAATTGAAATAACTGTAAAAGAGAACGATCCAGAACCCTCTCCACCTGTAATAACTATAAACGAATTGACCAATGAAGACATGGTGACCTGGCATATTGAGTCTGGCGGTGGTAATGGAACTGTATCTTGTGAAAGAAATGATCAAATAATCTTATGCAATCTGGGTACAATGAAGACAAATTTTCCTGAAGGTAAGCATCTCATCAAGGTCAAGGAAGAAATATCAGTGGGCCAGTGGACACAATACGCCTTCTTTGAAATTGAAAAAGATATGGGCATGCCATGTTCACAAGTATATGCACCTGAAGGCATCACAGCAGAGAATATGGCGTTTACAATCACTTATCTTCATGAAGATAAATATCAATGCCAGACATATATCAACAGTAATTGTGGCACTGGCAGCAATCATTGTCCCACCCTTTATGATCGCGGCAGCGGTGTCAGAGAAATCCAATTATGGGTTCAAATGCCCGATTCAAAGGAATTTACATGGATTGATTCTGATACGGGTGATGCCATTGATGGTTATTTTAATTATACAGCTACAGATGAAGGAATTTATCGTTTTTATACAAGAGCAATAGACAACGCCAGTAATGCGGAACCAGAACCATTACTACAGGATATCACTAAAATTGCAGAGACCCTGTATATCAAAAATTTTTCAGGCTATGCCATTATTGCGGTGGGATCTGTCTCTGGCCAGGAAGGTTTGGAATCCCATACATTAACAGCCAATACGCTTTATAAACAATTGGTTCTTCGTAATTTCTGGCCGGAACATATCAAATATTTTAATCCATATAATGAAAAACAGCCTGGAGAAACAGATTATGATGATCATGGGGGCACATATGACGATGCTTTTAAAAATGTGATTACACAATGGGCACCCGAGCAAATACAAAAATTGTCAGGCCCATTATATATCATTCTCATTGATCATGGCTCACCTGATATTTTTCATTTAACAGGCACACAACCTTTAAGTGCAGATCAATTGAATCAATATTTACAGGCAGTGGATTATCTTGAAACCAGAGAAGAAACAATTATTATTCTGGGAACCTGTTTTTCCGGCAGCTTTATTGATAATATTTCTGCAAATGGACGAATAATTGTGAGCAGCGCGGCAGAAAATGAACCTTCCTATAGGGGTCCAAAATTGAATCCAGGCGGTGTTCGCGATGGTGGTTTCTTTATTACCAGCCTTTTTAATGAACTTTCCAAAGGAAATAATCTTTTAGATAGTTTCAATACGTCTGTTTTAAGAACAGAATCTTTTACATTCAATGTTGCCACAAGCAACAAAGCGCCTTTTCATGATTATGCCCTACAGCATCCCCTGTTGGATGATAATGGAGATCAGCATGGCAGTAATTTTTTACCTTTAAATGGTGATGGATATATTGCACAAAGCATCATACTGGGTCATAATGACAATCAGGCTGTGGAAATCCTTCAAACAAAAATTGAGCCCAAACAATTATCTCCTGATGAAAATACATTAAGTTTTGAAGTGACAGTGAATGAAACAGAAAATCTGGATCGCGTGTGGATTGAAGTGAGAAAACCAGATGTCAGTCTTGAGGATATGCGCTTGAGAAATGTTACAGATGATTTTGGATTACAACAAAGTGTGGAATTAGAAGAATTTGAGCTGGTGCCTGGTTCACAAAAAGAAATTTATGCGTATACATCTGATGATTTTGAAGTTCCAGGCCAATATATTATGTTCTTTTATCTCGAAGACACAGATGGTGTTATTTCAGGTTATAAAGAAACAGTGGTTTACAAAAGTAAAGAAAACAATCAGCCGCCCCGACCATTTAATCCAATATATCCAAAGATGAGCAATGAGACCGAATTTTCCGATGTTATTTTAGAATGGGAACGTGCCATCGACCCTGAAAATGATCAAATCAGTTACACACTAATTCTGTCAACAGATACCGATACATTCAAAAAAGAGCGCATATTTGATACCATATATTTTGTCAGCCTTCCAAAATCCTGGGATCAAAAAGATATTTTGTGGAAAGTGCAGGCCATTGACAATTATGGCAACATGAAAGAAACACCTGAATGGACGTTTAAAATTGATAATAACCAGGACAACTGGGGATCTATCGTATATTTTCAGGTGCATGATATGGATACCCAAATGCCGGTTCCCCATGCGAAATTGAATATTTCATCCAATGATATAAATATGGATTTAGAGTTGAATTCCAATGGGCTTAATATTAACAGGTTTGTGCAATCCGGTTTATTTGAGATTGCAGTCATTGCAGATAACTATACGCCTGTGAATGAATCCATTGAAATTGTTTCTGGCGAAATGCAATCTTTCAATTTTAGCCTGGATTTTAAAAGCAGTCTTGGAGATATCAACCGAAATGGCAAATGCGATATTGGTGATGCTGTTCAATGCTTGCAAGTGCTCTCTGGCATTGATAATATATCCTATTATGATCCATCTGCTCTGGCAGGTGATGTGATTGAATTGCGGGATGTGATATTTATTTTGCAGGACTTGTCAGAAATAAAACAATAAGTAAGTTTCAGAAACCAGGGAATCAGCTCTGATAGGTGATCTTATTGGATTAAGTGATGCTATTTTTATTTTGCAGCGGCTATCCAAACGCTTTAACTGGTGATGTGATAGAATTACGTGATGCGATTTTTGTTTTGCAGCAGTTGTCAGAAATAAAATGAAATGCTATTATCATACAGATTGAAACGCTTGAGGAACATTTTGAAAAATAGACATCCTTCATATTTGTCAGCAGTTAAACTTTTTCGAAAGGAGGGAAACATGAATACTCAAAAAGTCATACGTTTTGATTGGGCAATCAAAACCATTTTACGCGACAAGGCTAATTTTGATGTTTTAGAAGGCTTTTTGTCAGCGCTTCTTCTGGATGATATTACAGTTGTACAATTGATTGAAAGCGAATCCAATCAAGAAAGCGATCATCAGAAATACAATCGTGTGGATATTATGGTTTTAGATGGTAAGCGCCAGCACTTGATCATTGAAATACAAAATGAAAGAGAAAGTGATTACCTGGAACGCCTTCTCTTTGGCACATCAAAAGTCATTGTCGAAAATACAAAAATTGGTGAGCCATTTAAAACCATCAAAAAAGTAATATCAATCAGCATCATGTATTTTAACCTGGGACGTGGAGATGACTATATTTATTATGGGTCTACCCAATTCAGGGGCCTGAATACGAAAAATCCTTTAATCGTCAAACGAAAAGTTGAACTCCCGGAAAAAAAATTTGTATTTAAAGATCGAAATATTGAAAAAGAAATATTTCCGGAATATTATCTCATTCATGTAGAAAAATTTAAGGATCAGATCAATTCAGACATAGATGAATGGATTTATATGCTAAAAAATGAAGAGATTCCCGATAGTTTTAAATCCAGACATATAGACAAGGCCAGACAAAAATTAAAAGTACAGACAATGAGTGATGCAGAACGTAAGTCATATGAACGATATTTGATCAATTTTGCCATAGAAAAAGATATGATTGACACTGCCAGAGATGAGGGGGAAATCAAAGGGCGAAAAGAAGGGGAAATCAAAGGGCGAAAAGTAGGTTTACAACAAGGGGAAATCAAAGGGGAAATAAAAACATATCAACATTTGCTAAAAAATCAAAATCTTCCTGATGACATGATTCGTCATTTTGAACAAAAAATCAGTGACCTTCAAAACCAGTTAGAGCAAATAAAAAAGACAACATTTGTTAAACCATCAACATCTTCCTTATGACATGATTTGTCATTTTGAGCAAAAAATCAGTGGAAATGGAGTGGAAATGGGGGAGTGGAAATGGGGTCAGGAGTGGAAATGGGGAAATGGGGTCACATCTTGATTATTACACTTAATGAGATTTGTTTTAGATTTTGATTCAACAGGGGAAATGGGGTCACATCTTGATTATTACACTTAATGAGATTTGTTTTAGATTTTGATTCAACAGATAAATTAAGTGTAATAATCAAGATGTGACCCCATTTCCTCCCTCATTGGGGCAATAATTGAATTGTTTGTAAGGGAATTGTACCCTAAAACGCCCTTTTTGATACTGAAAAGAGCGTTTTAGAGGGTAAAAACGAACTGTTTTGAAATGAAATTACTTGAATTTTAATGGCTTGGGTTGGTCAGGG
>PEAL01000394.1 GCA_002753725.1 Deltaproteobacteria bacterium | reverse complement strand
GAGTATTCCTTACGATCTTTCATTGAAATTAGCGGATATTTTCCACACACCTTCTGACTTTTGGGTATTGCTTCAACTTCAATACGATCAAAGTGAAAAATCAAGAGGCACAGATTCTCCATTTTATCAGCTAATGACAATTATGGGAGATGCCATGCTTAAATTGGTTGGTGTGCAATCAAACAATGAATATCAACCACGTGCCATAGTTCTTAAAGAAAAAAAGTTGTATCCAGACATAGTGGCATTCCCCAAAAACAAAAATCGTGAAATTGTCATGATTGAGTTTCAGGGATATAAGGAGCCTATGATAAAATACAGTATGGCATCTAAAATATCCATGATGTGCACACAGGAGCAATACACAGGCCCAATTTTAGGCGCAATTGTTTATATTGACAGCGAATGTATGAAAGCATCATTACCCTACTCTCTCCAGAGTCAATGTGAAAAGTCCTGGATTAAGGGTGAATTTATTGAAATAGATCTTTCACAGTTTACAGAAAAAGATTTGACAGACATTGATGAACAATTGATCGTGCTTGCACCATTTACATTACCTAAAAATTATCCCAAAAATAAATACATTCAAAAATGCAGGCAATGGAAAAAGCAAATTGATTTATGTCTTTTTTTCATGGAAAATAAGAACGTTTCTCTCCAACAAAGACTGATAGCAGGAAATGTATTATCCAAAATAGGAGATCCGCGCTTTCTCTCAAATTTTTGGTTTCTTCCAGATGATTCTTTGTTTGGTTTTATTGAAATACCAGCAGGAAAATTCTTAATGGGTAGTGATTCTCAAAAAGATAAAGAGGCTCATAAAGATGAAAACCCCCAACATTCACTTTATTTGGAGCAATTTTATATTTCAAAGTTTCCTGTCACTGTGATGCAGTTTAACACATTTCTTGAAAGTACTGGAAAAGAAGTTCAATCCAGTGGGAAAGATAAAGGAAACCATCCAGTTGTAAATGTTAGTTGGTTTAAAGCACTGGAATATTGTCAATGGCTTACAATACAGATGAAAAACAATAAGGAATGTTCAGAAAAATTCTCAACCCTTTTTCAGACCAATGACTGGCATGTCAACTTGCCATCTGAAGCAGAGTGGGAAAAAGCGGCAAGGGGAACTGATGCTCGAATATATCCTTGGGGAAATACATTTGATGATAATAATTTAAATTATGACGGCACAAACATAAAGGATACAAGTCCGGTGGGCTGTTTTAAAAATGGGGAGAGTCCATTTCAGATGAAATAAGCGAGATGGGCGTTGGCAAATAGTACAAACGAACAATAACCGTCTTAGAAGCGCCGCAGGCAGCGGACAAATTTTTGAAATCGATTTTATAAGTAGTTGATTATATTGGTGTTTTTTTAAACAATGTGATGCCAAAAAGTTGGATCCGATGTGATTTCGACAATGTCTGAACAACCTGAACGATAAAACCGGTTTTGGGCACTATTCTAAACATCTGATCACTATGTTCTTCAACAGTGATTTTACCAGATGGAGCAAAGACAAATGGAAGGCATAGACAAATGCCTTAAAAAAAGTTGTAAAAAAAATCTGGATAAAATATCAGTTGAAATCAATGCATATCAAACACAAAAGAATCCACCGATCCTTGTTTATTTTTCAAAGCAAAGACCGGTGGATTTACAAATGAACTAACCCTCATACCGTCCCAAAATACTGATACTACAAACATTCTGAAACGGAAAACCTCCCAGGTTATGGGTTAAAGCAAATCTGGGGTCATTCAACTGGCGTTTTCCCGCACGTTCATGAAATTGCAAGTACATTTCATAGATCATCCGAAGGCCAGAGGCGCCAATGGGATGACCGAAACATTTCAGGCCACCATCAACCTGGCAGGGAACCTGCCCATCAATATCATAAAAACCATCCATGATTTCTTTCACCGCATCGCCGCGCTTTGAGATATGAAGGTCTTCCATGGTCACCAGTTCGGTGATGGAAAAACAATCATGCACTTCCATCATGCTGATTTCTTCCCGAGGATTTTTAATACCGGCTTCCTCATAGGCCTTGACACTGCACCGAGTGGTGGTCAAAAAATGACTGCCATCCCACTCGTTGTATGCCATTTCTTCACCACTGGAAAGTGCCAGTTGCAAGGCTTTGACTGAAACCAGATTCTTTTTGCCCAGCTCTTTGGCTTTTTCTACTGTGGTCACAATGGCACAGGCCGCACCATCACTCACACCACAACAATCATACAACCCCAATGGATGGGCGATAATTGGTGCAGCCATGATTTGCTCTTCTGAAATCGCCTTTTGAAGATGGGCCTTTGGATTTAAGGCACCATTATGATGGCTTTTGGCAGATACATGGGCAATGGCCCGTTTGACATCTTGATCCGGTATTCTGTACTTTGCCGCATATGCACTGGCCAATTGGGCAAAGGATCCCGGAGCGGTCAGGTTGGGCCACCATTGATAGGTCAGCGTTCCTGCACCGGATCCAGGGTTGGGAAGTCCACCATAGCCGGCATCTTTGAGCTTTTCCACGCCCATTGCCAGACAAAAGTCATAGGCACCGGATGCCACTGCATACACAGCACCGCGGAAAGACTCTGTGCCACTGGCACAGTAGTTTTCAACACGGGTGACGGGGATGAATGGTAACCGAAGGGCTGTAGACATGGGGAGTGCACTTTTACCAATATTGACTTCATCAAGACAGGTGCCCAGCCATGCAGCGCCAATGTCTTTTTTTTCAATACCTGCATCTTGGATGCATTCTTCAAAAGCTTCGACCATAAGTTCCTCAGCGCCCATATCCCATCGTTCACCAAATTTGGTACATCCCATACCGATAATTACCACTTTGTCTTTGATTCCTGTTGCCATGATCGTTCCTCCTATTTCATGCTAAAAAGTTTTTCAATAAGCTGGGATTTCATGACGTCACCGGAAATTTGAAGTTTTCCCGATGTAAAGGCTTTCATGGGATTCAGCTTGCCGGTGACCATATCAACAAAATCTGTATCGCCTATTTTTAATATACAGGTCGCCTTGTCCACCTTGCCTACCTGGATATCAATGGTTTGATCCTTGATCGTCATATACCAGTCACCACCATTACTGCCCGTTATGACATATTGAAACACCACATCCACACCAGCAGCCGCATCTTTTTTGAAATGACTGAGCATCATCTTAAAAATCTCTTTAGGGGTCAACGATGCTGCTTGAGGTTTTGTCTCAGTCGGCAAAACTTTTTTTGCTGTAGGTTCCGCCGACGGGGTGATCAATGCCACAATAGCGGCATTGGCATCAGAGATCAATTGAGCGCCATCCATTGAATTAATCGCATCCCAATTGGCTTTAATATCTTCAGGGGTTGGCGGCTCAGTCCCTTTGCTGACAGAAATACCTGGGCCGGTGTAAAATGCCGCGCGATTGTAATAGCCCATACCTGCATTATATATGGAACCGCTTTCCTGACACTTGTCACTGCCCAGAAACAGCACCATGGGCGAAACAAATTCAGGTTTCATTTTGGCAAACAGATCCGGCGGCATGATATCTTCGGTCAGGCGGCTGGCTGCCAAAGGTGCCACTGTATTGACTTTGATATTGTACTTTTTTCCTTCAATGGTCAAAGTATTCATCAATCCCACCAGGGCCAGTTTTGCTGCTGAATAATTGGTTTGACCAAAATTACCATACAGACCGGCAGCCGATGTGGTCATGATAATTCGACCATATCTCTGTTCTTTCATCAAGGCATAAGCCGGTCGTGTCACATGATACGCGCCATTGAGATGGACATCCATCACGGCTTTCCAGTTTTCAGGTTCCATTTTTGTAAAGCTTTTGTCCCGAAGGATACCCGCATTGTTGATCACAATATCCACACGACCAAAAGCATCAATGGCAGATTGGACAATCTTTTCACCACCATCAACGGTTGCCACATTATCATAGTTGGCCACGGCGTCACCGCCCAATGCCTTGATTTCATCAACCACAACATCAGCAGCACGGGTTGATCCAGCACCAGAACCATCGCGTGATCCACCCAGATCGTTTACCACAACTTTGGCACCGCGTTTGGCGAATTCCAAAGCATAGACACGCCCCAAACCACCACCAGCACCGGTAATGATTGCCACCTGATTATCAAAACGCACCCGGTTCATTAATTCCGCTGCGCCTGGAACAGGCATGGCTTTCCAGAAATATGAGGTAAATCCACGATTTTTATCCTCAAATCGACGTCTGAAAACCAGTTGCATGGGCAGGCCAACTTTAAGTTCCTCAAGATCGCAATCGGTAAAATCTGCCATAAACCGGCCACCACCTTCAAATTGAATCATGCCATATTTATGAGGCGGATCAATGGAAACGGCCAGAAGGTCGCCAGTATAGGAGTTGATTTTTGCCGGAACGTTTGAAAATTCATAATCATCCTGGCTGTGATGAGCGTTACAATTGGGATTGACGCAAATATCCATTTTAGGATATTGCGGTGTGCCGCATTCACGGCATTGTCCGCCAACCAGACCCATCAACATTTTACGTTTTCGCCATAAGGTGGTCATGGCAATCTGTGTGGGAGCTTCTGCACGAATGCCCATTTCAGTTTGAATATTATCGCGGAATTTCAGAAATTTTGGATAGTTATCAATGGTTTTCTTGTTGGTGACAGCTCCATCAAAGCCTGATCGTGACGCTAATTGATTAATGTTTTCAGTAACTTCAAACAAAAGCGCGTTACATCCCTGACCAAAACCAGCAACTAAAATCCGCTGCCCGGGTGTGGCTTTTTCCAGAGCTGCGGTTAACATGACCAATGCGTGGGCACAACCGGTTTCTCCACACATTTCATGGAGATTATCCATCACCTGCTCGGGTTTTGCACCCAATTTTTTGGCAATTTTTTTATGCTCGGCTTTGAAAAAGCAAGGATAAACCAGATAATCAATTTGATCGATGCTTGTCTT
>PEAL01000393.1 GCA_002753725.1 Deltaproteobacteria bacterium | reverse complement strand
AAAGAACACTTAAAAATAACAAACATATTTTAGCGTGGTATGGCTTAAACATGCCTTTTTGCCTTTTGGTTTCTTGCTTATTTTTTAATGTATCATTCATGGCTTGATATCCTTGATATTATGTTTTTCTTTAACCTGCTGATCGTTGGGAAAGACAGAGACGGAATCCAATACCGCCGACACTGCGGTCGGGGGCGCTCCCGTAGCGGCATGCGACCCTGCAGCCCTTAGCCGAGTATCCCCAGTAGCCACCACGAATAACACGCGCTAATGTTTTATCTAACATATTTTCTCGGCCATCACTAAAATTATAAGGATATAAACAATCTGTGTTCATCCCATTTTTTCCATATATACTTCGTGTCCATTCACACACATTTCCACTCATCTCTTTAATCTGATAAGGACTATTACCCTGATCAAAACAGCCTACAGGTGAGGTACGAGCAATCTTTGTATCTTCATAGTTTAGTCGATCATGAACAAATATATCCCCCCAAGGATATATTCGCCCATCTTGTCCTCTTGCTGCTTTTTCCCATTCTGCTTCTGAAGGTAGCGTTAAATAAAATCCTTCTGTTTCAAACAATTCTTTTATCTGATAAGGTGTGTCTTGACTTTCCATTAGTTGATTGGTTAGCCAATTACAGTAATCCACAGCATTAAACCAGTCTATATAAACGACTGGATGATTGCCGAACCGATTATACTGGTGCCATTTTTCTTGTTCAGACTGGGCTGTTGCATATAAATATTCTTTATATTGAGATACTGTTACTGGATATTTGGATATATAAAACGTTTCCAACTCTAAGGTGTGTTGAGGTGTTTCATCGCTCAAAGCATAATTATCTTTTTTCTGATCACTCCCCATGATAAACTTTCCGCCAGGGATTTCTACAAAGCCCAGCAAAGGATCATCATGCAAATAAAAATAGTCTTTGTTAAATCGGTTATCACCCAATTTATCCAGTATATTGCCTGCATTTACTCGATCTATTGCACGCAAGGTATCACCACTCATTATTTTTAATAACCAGCTTTGTATGCGTTGTAATATCTGGCTATTTCTTTCACTCACATTTTCTAAACTTGCTGATTCCGCCAGCAGCTGACCCGCAATATAGCCTCCCCAAGTATCCTGTGGGCTATCATCTGTTCCGTTGGGAGATTTATAACATAATTCATCTGCCAATGCCCAGACTGCAAATGAACCACCGCTTGCTGATTTTGCGCCGGCCAGCAAAGCGACTTCTCGCCAACGGTCTGGTGATTCTTTGGCCAATTTGGCAATATAACTGGGATAATCTTTTCTGGTTAAAAAACAGGCAGCTAAATATTCTTGAAATGTACGATGCGTAAAGGTGTAAACGTTTATTCTAGGCGATATTAAAAGGCCTGCGCGGTCTCTTAAAAACTCAATCAATCGAAGCGGTTTAACATCTGAATTATTGCTAACGCTGATGAGTCCACTGATTAAATCGTTTTCTGAAATATCTGCTGTGCCCACCATTTCAAACATAAAACCAACTGTTTTTATTATTATATTAATAAATTTTTACCAAATATATTGAGATAGAATATATGTTTTTAGCAAAGATTTCCAGTAAAATTTTCCAACAAATGATGGATGTAATTATCAGTGCTTTAAGGGCGCATTTCCCAAAAGTCGGACTTGTATATCCCAAAAATTTTCGGCATTGAAATAATTCAAAAATTCAGAGTTTATTTTTCTTTTTCGGTACTTCATTCTATAAAGCAACTCCTTTACTTTTCCCTGTATCATTAGAAAAAACAAATCTATAAACTGTTTGAGCATATACTGAGAATAGTTCCATAGCTCGATAAAATTACCGTTACTATCTTTTGGGTTGCCGTTTTCATGATTTGACCAAAATACCTCATTATTTGTCCGAGCAAGATCCACAATTGAAGTCCCCGCTGCTTTATGAAAATGTTGAAACCAAATTAATCGATATTTTTTCTTCATCGTTAGACTACCAACCTTTTTTTATCATATTTTTGAGTATTCATAATCATAATAGACGTCATTCTGTTCTCGTTTATATCAGGAAAGAAAAAAAGCAACGTAAAAATCTTTTTTTTTCTTGAACAACAACAGTTTTGTTTGAATTGAAAGGCCGAGATAATGTCGATTTTCAATCCAAAATGGGAATCTTATTTAATTGTGGGTCCTAAACCCTAAAAAATTATGAATCGATCAAAAAGAACCTTGCCTTTTAATGTCCTTTAATATAAACACAAACATATTTAAAGTATATAATAAAGGACACAATATGAAACGAACCCGAAAGTCCGTTCCACAATTTGCCGTCGTGAGGTCTTTGAAAAAGTTGGGTGCAGATATTCATTCAGCCAGACTCCGAAGGCGTATTCCTGCGGATATTCTGGCAGAGCGTGCATTAATCAGTCGATCAACCTTACACAAAATAGAAAAAGGAAACGTGGGAGTGTCAATGGGAAATTATGCATCGGTTCTGTTTGGTTTAGGATTGGGAACCCCATTTGCAGATCTTGCGGATATTGTCAATGATCCCCATGGTCAAATGATTGATGAAAACAATTTGCCCAAACGCATTCGAAAAACGAGCTGACATGCAAAAAATAATATATGTTCACTGTCAATTAGAGGATCAGAATTATCTGGTGGGGACGTTGTGGCCGCATGCTGCAAAAGGCAGGCAAAGCGCAACTTTTGAATACAACGATCAATGGTTAAAGAATCAAAAAGCATTTTCACTTGAGCCCGCCTTACCTTTAGGAAAAGGGGTTTTTCAGACAGAAGCCAGGCTTTCACTGTTTCGTTCAATGGGAGATAGCGCACCTGATCGCTGGGGTCGAATGCTGATGCAACGACATGAACGTAAGCATGCAAAAGTGCGTGGTATAACACCAAGAACGCTGCTTGAATCTGATTATCTCTTACAAGTGAACGATCTTGCCCGACAGGGCGCATTACGTTTTTCTACAACTGAAAAAGGGCCTTTTCTGACTGCTGATACATCAAACCCGATACCACCATTGGTCCAATTGACTGCTCTATTATCTGCCTCAAACCGTGTACAAAAAAATACAGAAACAGATCATGATATGGAGATTCTGTTTGCCCCTGGAGCATCATTGGGGGGTGCAAGACCTAAAGCAATGGTGCTTGATATGAATAATGAGATTTTAATTGCAAAATTTCCACTCTATTTGGATGAATATGATATGCAGCGATGGGAAGCCGTTGCATTAACGCTTGCAAAAAAGTGCGATATAAATGTCCCTTGTTTTCGATTGGTACCGGTAGATAATTCTTTTATATTGCTTGTTTCAAGGTTTGACAGAAATAAGCAGTTAAGAATACCTTTTGTATCTGCATTGACAATGCTTGGCGCTAATGACAATGAACAACGAAGTTATCTTGAAATCGCTGATATCATCAGAAGCTATGGCAGTTGTCCGCAGAAGGATTTGAGAGAATTATTCAGGCGAATTATCTTTTCAATACTCATTTCTAATGTTGATGATCATTTAAGAAATCATGGTTTTTTAAGGGATTCGTCAGGTTGGCGGTTATCACCTGTTTATGATATCAATCCCACGCCTTCAGATATCAATGAAAGAGTGTTATCAACCTGTATTGATTTTGATAATCCCACGGGATCGGTAGATATCGCTTTAGAAGTATGTGAATTTTTTGATCTTCAAAAGAATCAAGCTGAAAAAATCATTAGAAACATGGCTCGAATAATAAAAGATTGGCGCAACGCTGCCAGAAATCAAGGAATTCCAGAAATTGAAATGGAAAGAATGGCTTCAGCCTTTTCTTATGAACTTTAATTACATATCAAGACTATTAATAGGTTCACTTAATAGGTTCACTTCTTTTTTTATTTTTGACTGTTTACACCCGAATCAATTATTCGATTTGACTTAAATCCAAAATCAGTGATTCTGTTCCCCGAATAATTAATTGATTCAGATCAGCGGCTGAGGCATCAGACATTTTAAATTTTTCATGCCATATTTGGAAACCAAATAAAATAAAAAAATTATCAATAAATTCACCAGATAAAAAGGGTGTAAAAGATACAGAACGCGGTTCTTTGGTATCCCAGAACAGTCGCATGAATGATCCCTCTGATTTATTGGCTGTTAACATCACTTTGGAAAAATTCGCGATGAGCTGGTCGATATTCCCAGGAATCATAATATCAATAAACCATGTGGGGACAATATAATAAGCCCGTCCCTTTACCTGAGTATATGGGACTTCCTTTAATTTAAATGTCAGCGATCCATATTCCTTCCGTCGTTGATAAATACCATCAACTCTAATATGATCTGTTCTGAATTTGATGCCGTAAATATTAAAAAAGATGTTCATATCTAAAGACAATTCATAATCCTTGACCTTTGTCGGATGAAAAGCATCTTCAAAAACCGGCTCACCTTCAGGGGTAAAAGGTATTACTTTTCCCTGATGGGTGTAAAAATCCAGATAAAGAAATGTATCCTGACTATCCAGCAAGATGTCCAAAATATGATTACCATGCTTGTTTTGAAAAGAAATTTTAAATTGAAACAGGCTATTCAGACGTTTCAGTTGCTGATACAAATTCGGATAATCTTTTTTCATGTTTTTAAAGTCAAACTCACAGATCAATTTAAAATGGGTATAGGGAATATAGTTATGTGATTTTTCATCCATTGCAGAATGAAGAATTAAATACTGATCCGCCATTCGCAAAAGCCGTGGATATGTTTTGTGAAATGAATTAATCGCTTTTCTTGAAAAACCCTGTATTTCTGAAAAACGATCACATTCTTTATCATTGAGCGAGTTCAAATTATCCGGGTCAATCGTGGTAATCAGACCTTCTAATAAGGCCGCAAGAGTTTGATGAGAAAATTGTTGCAAGGCAGTTTGTGAATCAATATATCCAGAATAGGAACGGTCTCCTGTTATGCATGTCTTAT
>PEAL01000392.1 GCA_002753725.1 Deltaproteobacteria bacterium | reverse complement strand
CTATACGATAACAAATTTATTTTATTTAAATTCAAATAGATATCACAATATTTATTTTTGCAACTAAATGGGATTGCACCCATTCCTGTTCGCGTTTTACCTAATTCTACTGCTTCTTTTATTAGATTTCCATCATGATATTCTCCCACCGATTGAAGACTCTTCTTTATGCTGTCCCATCTATTATGTTTTTGCAGTGTATAAGTTGATTTAAAAAAAATTTTTTCAAATCTGATTTAAAACTTGCAATCAGCGTGTCGTATTTTATTCAAATATGCACATTTATTGTAACACTGTCAAGAAAACCTAAAAACAAAATAAAAATCGGTCAGGCTATGTTTACATTGCCTGACCGATTTTTAACTGTACTCACATTATTTTCAGTAAAAACCTACATCATTTCAATGGCACATGCCATTGACACGCCGCCGCCCCCACAAAGGGTTGCCAATCCAAGATTTTTGTTTTGTTTTTTCAAGGCATGCATGAGTGTTATGATAATTCTTGCACCGGTTGCTCCTACAGGGTGACCAAGACCGATTCCTGAACCGTTGACATTCGTTTTTTCACGATTCAACCCCAATTCTTTTTCACATCCGAGATATTGTGCTGCAAAAGCTTCGTTAACTTCAATCAGTTCAAAATCATCAATAGCATAAGAACTACGGTCCAAAAGATGTTTCACAGCAGGAACCGGAGACAATCCCATGACCGATGGATGGCAGGCACCTCGTCCAATTGCGGTAATTTTAGCAATGGGAGTCAGGCCAAGTTCTTTGGCTTTTTCTTCAGACATGATCAGCATTCCGGCTGAACCATCGTTGAGACCACTGGAATTTCCAGCAGTGACTTTACCTGTTTTTGGAATAAATGCCGCTGGAAGCTTTTGAAGATTTTCAAGGGTCAACCCCGGTCGAAAATGTTCATCGCGATCAAAAATGATGGGTGGTTTTTTACGTTGGGGAACTTCGATGGGAACAATTTCTTCTTTGAATGAGCCATCATTCGAGGCACGTTCGGCATTGTTATGACTGCGCAAAGCAACTTCATCCATTTCTTCACGGCTGATATTCAAATGCTGGGCAATAAATTCTGCTGTATGGCCCATAATATAAGGTTTACCAACAAAATATTTCAATGGTGCCTGAGTTTCATCCACTGGGCCTTCCTCTGGATTTGGCATGATGAAAGAACCACAATGAAGTGCATGAATCATGGAATCAACAAAGGTTTGATCCTGAAGTCGACATCCCCAACGTGCGCCAGGAACCGCATATGGTACGCCAGACATATGTTCGACACCACCGGCAAGAATGATATCCGCCATGCCTGCTTGAATCATCGCCATACCGGAAATAACAGCTTCCATACCTGAAATACATACGCGGTTGATAGTTACAGCCGTCACATGCTCTGGTAAACCAGCCATTAATGCGCCAACCCGAGTAATATTCAACGCATCATGGTGCTCCATACAGCAGCCATATCGAATATCATCAATTAAGTTGGGATCAATTCCTGCGCGTTTGACAGTTTCTTTTAATGTTACAGAGGCGATTAGAGCGCCAGTGAGATCACGAAGCGTTCCGCCAAATTCTCCAATAGCGGTTCGGCAAGCGGATACAATTACAACGTTTTTCATAAATTCTCCTTTTGGATCTTATTGATAGTCGTAAATTTTCTAAACTGTGGCATAGATAATTCCCAACTATCTGAAATGATTAGCAGTGTAAATTTTATAGGCTTGCAAATGATTTTTCATGAATTTGAACAGTGGCATCATTGCTGGCTTTGATCGCTTTCATTCGGCCGATTGTTTCCGGTAGAAGTGCCAGAATATAATGTTCAGCAGCTTTTACCACGCCTGCATAAAATGATGCATCTTTATTTTTATCAAGAATCGCTGTCAAATCATCACCTGTTTTGTCGCCTGTCAGTTTTTTAAGTTTTGGTAAGGCTGTATTGGCACGCCACAGGAGCATCCATCCCATAATAACATCACCCATAACCCGTAGAAATGGCGAAGCAAAGGCAAAGGCTACCCGAAGTTTTGGCGACATGGCTGTTGTTCCCATGTGCATGGCAACTTCACCAAGGGTATTCAATGCAATGTCAAGCTTTTCTGCAAGGGGTTTCAGCTCTTCGTGTGTTTTGGCCTGAGCCGTAACCTTTTGAACGTCCTGCATAAATCCCATAAAAATCTGGCCTTTTTTCATGCCAAGTTTTCTGGCCAGCAAATCCATTGCCTGAATGCCATTGGTGCCTTCATAAATGGAGGCGATCTTACAGTCACGGGCGAGTTGCTCTACAGGATATTCACGTGTATATCCATAACCACCATAAACCTGAATGGCTTCGACACAGACTTGATATCCCAAATCTGTACAATAGGACTTGATCAGGGGAATCAGCAGTTCCAGTTGATCTTTGGCATGTTCTCGTTCTGCATCGGTTTCTCCCATTTTTTCAAGATCAAACAAGGAGGTTACGTAATAGAGAAAACTGCGCATACCATCAACATATGCTTTCATGTTCAATAACATTCGTCGAACATCTGGATGGTTGATGATGGCTACAGATGGAGCCTCAAGGTCAAATGTTTTTTCAAGTTCTTTACCTTGTAATCGTTCACGAGCATAGTTTACAGCATATTGATATGCACATGATGCATGGAAAAATCCCTGAGCGCCAACGCTTAATCGAGCCTCATTCATCATGGTAAACATGATTTTCATGCCTTTGTTGGCATCGCCCAATAAATAACCGCGACAGTTGCCTTTTCCGCCCAATGTCAGGCTGCAGGTTGCACTACCTTTGATTCCCATTTTATGTTCAATGCCTGTGCACACAACATCATTGGGCTCACCCATGCTGCCATCATCATTGACCCAATATTTGGGGACGATAAACAAAGAAATACCTTTGGTTCCTTTTGGGGCGCCTTCAATTCGAGCCAGAACAGGATGAATGATATTTTTTGAAAGATCATGATCGCCATTGGTAATAAAAATTTTATTTCCAACAATGTTGTATGTACCATCATCATTTGGCGTTGCTGTTGTGGTCAGAGCCCCGACATCAGAGCCGGCTTCCGGTTCTGTGAGCAGCATGGTTCCGCCCCATACGCCTGTGTATAATTTTTTCAGAAACAGTTTTTTCAGATTGTCTGCTCCAAACAGCTCTATCATTTTACCGGTGCCATGTCCCATAAGAGCATAAGCAGTCATGGCAAAATTGGCACCGACAATATATTCAAGTACTGCATTGGCCACCACATTGGGCACGCCTTGCCCGCCGAGTTCTGGTTTTTCGGTCATGCTTGTCCATTCACCCTCTAAAATCAATTTGTGCGGGCGATGGTAGCATTTAGGCACTTTAACCTCTCCTTTATCAAACTGAACCTCTTCTTTGTCACCTTCAGCATAGGTGGGAAGAATTTCTTTGACCGCAAGGTTTCGGGCTTCGTTGATTAACAGATCAATCATTTTACGATTCATGTTATCGTAAGCATCTGTGTTTGTAAATTTTTCAACATCGAGCTGTTCATATAAAATAAAATCAATATCTCGACGATCTGTGATTAATTGAGCCATTATTTATTGTCCTTTCTTAATAAAGTGTTGAATATCGTTAAAATGATATGCAACGTTTTTTATTCATAAATTTTTTCATCTGTCTCAAAAGCACCGGGCGCATCGGGTTCAGAATCGCGTGTTGGGTGGTTTTTTTTCATTGACCAATATTCTTTGTACCATTCATTGGCAATAATCAAAGACATGATTTCACTGGTGCCTGTCCAAATGGATGCCAGACGAAGATCTCTGAAAATACGTTCAATGGGAAACACATTGGTATAACCAATACCGCCCATCACTTGCATGGCATTGTGTACCACCTTTTGACAAGATTCTGTAACAAATTTTTTAGATTCTGAAATCATACGTCGAATGCGTCGTTCATCGATATTACGATCCACCGCTTCGGCAGTGACATAGATCATGGATCGACAGGCATCCAGCAACATTGCAGCCTCTGCCACCTGAAAATTTACCCCCTGAAACTGATTGATCGGCTGTCCAAAAGCTTTACGACGGGTTGTATAACCTGTCGCAATTTCCAGGGCAGGTCGTGCCGCTCCAATGGTCATTGCAGCCGTACCCAGACGTTCGGGAATCATCATGCTTTTAAATATTTCAAAACCACCATTTTTGTTACCCAGAAGATTTTCTTTGGGAACTTTGACATCCTTGAATACCAGCCGACTTGTTCCGCCACCGCGACATCCCATCAAACCGTATACATACGGTGTATCAACACCATCGGTGCGATCTACAATAAAACATGAAATCCCTTTATGCGGTTCAGCATCAGGATCAGTACGGGCATAAACGAGAAAATAATCAGCGCCCTGACCGCCCACAATAAAGCGTTTTTGTCCGGTAATGTAGAAATAGTCTCCGCGTTCTTCAGCCACAGTGGTTGTTCCAAAAAAGTCAGATCCTCCACGAGGTTCAGTTAAACATTCTGCAGCAAACAGTTCACCTTTTAGCAAGGGCCGCACGTATTTTTCTTTTTGCGCATCTGTACCATGACGAATGATGGCATCACAGACCAATTCTCCGCCAACACCAAATGTACAGGCAAAAATATATCCAAGCACACCAATTTCTTCGATACCGACAGTGCTGCTCACCCAGTTCATGTCTCTGCCACCCCATTTTTTTGGATATCGGCATCCTATGAGATTTTTTTCTGCTGCTCCTTTCAGAAATTCTTTTGGAAACTGTATATTTTCAGAATCCATGTCCAGAATCATCTGACGGGGAATAGACTTAACAAAGTCACGGACCTCATCACGAAATTCAAGGGTTTCTTCATTCAGCAAATAATCAAACATCTATTTTTTCTCCTTCTTTTTTCAGGGGTTGAAAAGATGACTTTTTTAATGGCGGATCACCTTTAAAAAAAAAAAAAAAATCAAGGCGAT
>PEAL01000391.1 GCA_002753725.1 Deltaproteobacteria bacterium | reverse complement strand
TAATCATAATCTTTTGTGCCAACCCTTGAAAAAGCAAAACAGAAAAAGGGAATTCTCATAATATATTTTTCTGGAAGTGCATTGATTCCCTGTGATGATCCAAAATAGACAATCCCCCTCGTGGGTTGTTCAAAACAGGTCAATCGGTCATGGGTTAACTCCTGATTTTCAGAAACAACAACAATATCTGGAGGGACATCCTTTACTGTCAATGTTGGCAAGATTGTCAGATCTTCAGGGGCATCTTGTAAGGATGTCAATTCGGCAGCATCTTTTTTAATGGTATTGATCTGTTCTTGTGTGAGGGATTGCTTTTTATCTTTGAGAATCGATTGAACATGATTTTCTTCATTTTGCTGCATTTCCTGATCCGGTTCCAGCACAAAACGAATTCGATGAGGATTGTTGATAAAATATTTTTCAATGAGGGTTTCAAAAAAAGGGCCGGATGTTAAATCTGCATTCAACTGTTCAAGATCTTTTTCAATGAGCATGGGACGAATGGGATCGTTAACATGAAACCAGGATGAACACACATGAAGAAGCAGTTTGATACCATATGGATAGGGACTGTTGGTCACTTCTTTTCGATGAAATTCCAATTGATGTATGGCGGTTTCAATCAATTCTTTTTCAATGCCATGTTTAACCAGATCATGGAAAACATCCATTATAATTTTTTCAATGGCATCAGCATCCTGGACCCTTACATCTTTTAGACCACAGGCGAACATGGTATCACGTAATTCAGGATCATAGCCTGTCCCATTAGAAAGAGAGGTTCCAAGGCCAGAATCAATCAATGCTTTTCGCAGGGGGGATGCTGAATTGCCAATGAGAACCTGCTCAAGCAAGGACAGACAGAGTACCATATAAGCATCCGCAATGTCAGTCATCAGCCACGCAAGACAAATCTGCGCCTTTTTTTCCGGATTTTCAGTTTTTGAAAGGGGATATTTCCAGCGTTTTTCGCGTGGGGTATCCCATCGCGGTTCATGAGGAACATCTGTTTTGGGATCAATTGGGCTGAATGTTGACAATACAGTGCTGTTAATATGGTCAAGATGGTCTTTCAGTGAAAAATTGCCATAAGAATAAAAGAATGAATTTGATGGATGATAATACCGCTTGTGAAACGCCTTAAAGTCTTCATAGGTCAGTTCAGGAATTTTTTCAGGGGCACCGCCGGAATTAAAACTGTAAGTCGTGGTGGGATAAATAGCATTCATTATTCCACGGCTCATGATTTGAGAGGGGGATGACATTGCACCTTTCATTTCATTGTAAACAATACCTTTGTAAACCAGATCGTCAGTGTCTTCTAATTCCAATCGATGCCCTTCCTGCTTGAACGATAGCTCCGACAATTTGGGAAAAAAAGCAGCATCCAGATAAACATCCATCAAATTGTAATAATCTTTCAGGTTTTGTGTTGAAAATGGATACATGGTCCAATCTGAAGCGGTAAAGGCATTCATGAAACTTTTCATGCTGCGCTTGATCATGGAAAAAAACGGGTCTCGCACCGGATATTTTGAAGATCCACATAAGACCGTATGTTCAAGGATATGAGCCACGCCTGTATCATCACAGGGAACTGTTTTGAAAGCAACGCTAAATGTATTTTCAGGATCGTCATTGCTCAAATGAAAATATTTTGCATGGGTTTTTTCATGGGTTAACACATAGCAGACAACAGACATTTCTTTAATATCCATAATTTGCTCAACCACAAATCCGTGAAGGTGCATCCCCTGAACAATGTCAGGGTTATTCTTGTCATTAAATTTAAGCATCGGGTGATGTTTCCTGTTCTTTGTTTATTGTGTACAGACCGCGTTTTAAGGTCTTTATTTTTCCCAGTTTGTTTAAACGATAGATCGCATTCCGAAGGGGTTTTTCATCCAAACCAGATACCTCTTTAAGACGTACGAATGACATGGAATCATTGTGATGATTCAATACGTCAAGTATTTGATCAGAAATATTTTGACTCGATAATTTGGACGTGCGGGTTGCTGAGTTCTTTTTTGAATGCTCTGCAACAGACGCAATCAATTGTTCGAGATGATCGATACGATCCATTAAACTGAGTACATCTGACTTGGTCGCCAGATCCAGTTTGTTTAAAAAAGATGATACGAATGATTCAAGATTTTTATCTTCTTTTGGCATAGCCTTTCCTTTCCCTGTTTATAAATTATTTACGATACGCCATACCCTGAAAACTTGCCACCAATTCTTTATCTGCATGAAAGACATCCACTTGATAGACGCCAAGCTTAGGATTGATTGACAATTCTCTGGCCTCAGCATAGAGAGTTCCATCTTTAACAGCTTTGATATAAGCAATGGAAATATTTATGGCAACAGCTACCTGATCATGAGAATTTGCAGCAATGGCAAAAGCAAAATCAGCCAACGTAAAAATTGCACCACCATGAACGATTCCCACACCATTTAAATGGTAAGGCTGGATGTCCATTTTTACACGGGCATACCCCGGTGATGCGTCCATCATTTCTATGCCGTTGTGGCGGGCAAATTGATCGTTTTGTAATCGTTGCTTAAAGTCTGATGGTTTCAAATAAACTTCTCCTTGTAAGCGTTCCCCCTGAAAAAATCAGGGCCAATCCTAACAGCAACTAAAACCATAACCTATTGATTTTATTTAGTTCGAATTTTTAGTTACTTAGAAGGAATCACGATTCAATAACTTTCCCATTTGAAGTCCCTTGAGTGTCCCTTGAGTGGAGTCCTAAAGCTTTAGCTTTGGGAGTTCCTTAGCTTTTCAATGCGTTGTTTTTCTGTGAGTCCCAAAGCTGTGAGTCCCAAAGCTGTGAGTCCCAAAGCTGTAAGTCCCAAAGCTGTGAGTCCCAAAGCTGTGAGTCCCAAAGCTGTAAGTCCCCAAGCTGTAAGTCCCAAAGCTAAAAGCTTTGGGACGCCAAGCACGGGAATGTTATTTAATTGTGATTCCTGAGTTCTTCATCATTCACGTTCTGGATCATTCTTCAAAATATTGAACCTGGTAGGTCTGTATTTCAAGATGGTCTCGTTTCCATGTATCGCCAGGTAATCCAGCTTTTAAACATAAATGAGATAAAAAGGCATCATGGGTTGGTAATTGTTCCCAGACTTGCGGTAAAAACGTAGCACTGGCGTAGCCTTTTCGAAGGATAACGCCATGAATCTCAGGTGTGAGTTTTTCAAGCAAATCTTTGGTGTCTGTATAATCAAGGGGTTGTGGTTCGGTCAATACACTGACCTCAATATGGATATTCTCATATTCATTTGCTGTCAGCGGACTAAATCGCGGATCATGAAATGCAGCATTGATTGCATTATCAGCAACGCCCTTCGCCAGGGGAACCTGACCCACCAACGAACCAATACACCCCCGAAGTTGACCATTGATATTCAATGTTACAAAGGTTCCTTTTTTTACCTGAAGTGAATCCTCTTTCAATTCAGTGTCAGGTGCTTCATCATAAGGTTTTCCCAGTTTTTTTGCAATGGTCGAACGTGCCAGTTTTAACAAGGCGTTTCCCTGTTTTTCATTCAATTGATCTTTATTGTCTGTCATCATTTTTTTTCCTTCAAAAAAAGCAATGGTGGCATAGCCCACCACGCGTGTTTTATCACCAGCAGTATCACCACTATTGGATTTATGTAATAATACCGGAATCCAGTTCAATTTTTTGGCCAGGTAAAGAATGGTTTGAATCGGTCTGGTTCCGCAGGCCGCATTGTCTTTTTGGGCCAATGCTTTTAATTTTCTATTTAAAATAAGCTCAATGGTATGACCATCAGTTATTTTAGCAGCAGCATATTTTAAATAATGGGAAAGATCGGAACTGGAAACCAGTAACGTGGAATTATCCAACAGTGGTTGGATATGATGGGCCAATGTTATGGGATCAACCTCACCAACAACCAGTGGTATGAACTGAAATGATTTTAAAAAATAGTGCATGAACGGTAAGATCACTTCAACGCTATGCTCACTTTGATCTGATAATTCCACAGACTTAAATATATCAGAAATTTTTCTAAGTTTACGGGCATCTGGATGTACTAAAATCTTTCCAAAAGGTGTTTCATAAGCATCCACATCGCTGAGCGAAACACAAGACATACCGACCCGGTGGTCGGGTCCCATAATAATCACCTTTGAAAATTGATTGGCATGAAGCACTTTTACGGCATGGGCAGCTGTCAAGCCGGAATAAATATAGCCTGCATGAGGAAGAATCAACGCTTTCAGTGGACCATCGGGTAAGTGAATATCCGGGCTATTTTTAGCTGCAAGGCTTAGCTTTTCAATCATTTTTTTCAATTCTGAGGGATCATTCGGGTAGAATCGACCCGACCAGACCGATTTTCGAATGGTTTCTCCCCAACCGGTCTGGATCATTCCAACGACAAGAATTAAAAAGCAGAAAAAAAATTTTTTCATCTTTTGGTCCTTAGAGTTGATAACCTGCGGCAAATCCTTGATGAACAGCATCAAACGCTTTCCCGATCCCCCCCGCATCACCAACCACTGTGCAGGAAATACCTTTTGAATCAATGGCCTCTTTCAAGGGATGACAGGGTACTGCGCCCACAGCGACGACAATGGTATCCGCCAGAATATCCATTTCTATTTCGCCTTGTGCAACGCGAATACTATTGTGTTTAATTTCCAGAGCACGATTGCCCACCTTGATATCAATATTTCGGCGACCGATATCCTGAAGCATGCTCCATCGTGTGCTTTTGCCGATATCTTTGCCGATTTTCTCGATCATTTCAATGATGGTAATATATTTGGTTCCATGGGTAGCCATATAAACAATATCGTGAACCGGTTCCGCCTGATTGACCAGCAGAAATTTAACCGCTTCGCCAGACAGGGTTCCTTTTTCTGATAACAACAATGCTGTTTCCACTCCAACAGCACCACCACCAATGATCACAACTTTTTTTCCAGTTTGAACCTGACCGGCTAAA
>PEAL01000390.1 GCA_002753725.1 Deltaproteobacteria bacterium | reverse complement strand
GGAAACGAACGACCCTTGCAAAACGTTCTGGTGTCAGTGAAGCATCCTTGAGACGTTTCGAGTGTACAGGCAACGTATCATTGAATAATTTTCTCAAACTGGTATTTGCCCTTGGACGACTGGATGAAATCGATCAACTGATGCTTCCGGCGTCTGCTCAATCAATAAAAGAACTGGAAAATATGGAAAAAAAATTGGTAAAAAGGGGGAGTATTTGAAAAAGCTTGACGTCTTTTTTCAACGAGACAAATGGGATAAATTTATCGTTGGGCAATTGGCTCTAAATAACAACAGAATATTTTTTGAATATGATACGAACTTTATGCTGAAGCCGCTTTATTTATCCCCTTTTAAACTGCCTCCAGAAATAAGATTTCATGAACATAAAGACCGCGCGTTTGGCCCTAATTTTGGATTGTTTGATGATTCACTTCCTGATGGTTGGGGACTGCTTCTCATGGACAGATTTTTGACCAATAAAGGTTTTACAACTTCTGAAATTTCCGTTCTTGATCGACTGGCATTTTTAGGGTCATCTACTATGGGATCGCTCATTTATGAACCTCCCTTTGAACGCCAAACGGTTGATCATTCCATATGTGATATTCATTCATTGGCAAAACAGTCACAAAAAATATTCAGTGGTACAAGCAATGAAGTGATTCCCCAACTTATGCGTGCAGGTGGGAGCCCTGGTGGTGCCTGGCCTAAAATTCTTGTTGGAATTCATGGAGATAAGATCATTTCAGGTGAAAATGATCTTCCTGACGCTTATGAGCATTGGATGATCAAATTTTCATCAATGGGTGCGTCTAATGATTCTGGAGCAGTGGAATATGCATATTCACTGATGGCAAAGGCAGCAAATATTCATATGACCGAAACGCGACTGTTTCATACAGATCAAAAGGACCATTTTTTTGGAATTAAGCGATTTGATCGACAAGGCAGCCGAAGATTTCACGTTCATACTTTCGGTAATTTAATTCATGCAAATTTTCGAATTCCATCCTGTGATTACGAACAATTCCTCAAAGTGGTCAGGATTCTTACGGCCAATCATCAAGATGTAAAACGCGGGTTCTCCCAGATGGTTTTTAATGTTTTGGCAAACAATCGAGATGATCATGTCAAAAATTTTGCTTTTATTATGGATGATGATGGAGAATGGGCGCTTTCTCCTGCCTATGATTTAACCTTTGCACATGGGCCTGGCGGAGAACACTCCATGACATTACTTCAAGAAGGACGTTCCCCTCATAAAAAAGAAATTCAACAACTTGGAAAAATTGCCGGTTTAAATGACAAAGAAATAAAGTCTTCCATTGAACAGGTTATCAACGCTGTTGAACAGTGGCGTAAATATGCACAAATCGCTGGTGTTTCAAACAAAAGCCAGAAAGAGATAACATCCGTTATTCAGAAGAATTTGACCACAGTATTATGTCGTTAAATTGAATTTTGAACCTGACCGTGCATAGGAATGCTCGAAAAATAAGTTCCCCATTTTCTTATGTGCCATGAACGTGTAGGGCCGAACCTGATGTTCGGGAATGCGCCCCCTATTAAATAATCGTTTACTAAAATGGACAAAAATGATAGTTGATGCGGTATTGAACCCATAAAAATATGTTTTTAAATGAGTGTAACCAAAATTGTCGGAGCAAAAGTTCATTCTCTTTTTAAATGATTCACAGGTTGAACAGGCCATTCAATTAAGATAATTTCCCCAACCCCAAAAATAAGAGCGATTAAATAATGAAAGTATCAAACATTTTAGGCATTGATATTGGATCTGTTTCTATCTCTATTGTAGAAATAAGTTCAGACAAAAAACTCGTCAATACAGCTTATGAATTTCATAAAGGAGATATCCGAAGCTGTCTGAAAAAAATGCTTCAAACCTTTAATTTTGAAAACATTGCACGGATATCAACAACATCGTCCACATCTGATACCCTTATTTCTGACGGACAATACAACAATCAGGTGTCTGTAATATCTGCCGCAAAAACGTTGCATGGTCATTTTGATTCCATTCTCGTTGTTGGGGGCGAAAAATTTGCTCTGTTACTTTTTGATGAACACGGTAATTATCAAAGCTGTAAAACAAATACGTCATGCGCCGCCGGAACGGGCAGTTTTCTTGATCAGCAAGCTCGGCGGCTGAACCTTGAAACTATTCAGGAGCTTAGCGATATTGCCTATAAAAATAGTGGTAAAATCCCTATGATTGCATCTCGGTGTGCTGTTTTTGCAAAAACAGATCTGATCCATGCCCAGCAAGAAGGCTATTCCATGGGGGAAATCAGTGATGCTTTATGCTACGGGCTTGCCAAAAATATCGTGGATACTCTTTTTTGTGGACTGACGCCTCATGGTAAAATCTTATTTTGTGGTGGGGTTGCAAAAAATAAGGCAGTGAAAGAACATATTGAAGCATTAACTGGTGTTCAATTGGTTGTGGATGATGTTTCTCATCTATATGGTGCTTTGGGGGCTGCGTTCTGCCTTTTGGAAGAGTTGGTTGCCACTCAAACGACTGTATGTTTATCAACGCCTGTAAACCCTGAAACAATTATTGCTGAGATCAAAATGCAGAAAAAACTGTTTTACCCCGCCCTTGAGCTTAAACTGTCTGAATTTCCCAGTTTTGAAAGTATTGAAAAGTACACGTATTCACCAGTGAATATTCAAAATAAAAACAACGATATCGAAATTGATATTTATAAAGAAATCAGTAAGGGGGAAACGGTTGACGCATGGATAGGGGTAGATATTGGTTCAACCAGTACAAAAGCAGTGCTGATGGATATCGAAAAAACAGTGATTGCCGGATTCTACACCCGAACGGCTGGAAATCCCTTACAGGCGATCTGTTCAATATTTGAATCCATTGATGATATTATCAAACGAAAAAAGATTATTCTTTCTATAAAAGCTTGTGGAACCACAGGTTCCGGGCGAAAATTTATCGGTAAAATCATTGGCGCCGATAGAGCCATCGATGAAATTACCGCCCATGCCCGGGCGGCCTATGAATTAAATCCAGACGTGGATACTATTATTGAGATTGGCGGTCAGGATGCCAAGTTTACCACATTGAAAAAGGGTACTGTCACCTTTTCCACCATGAACAATGTCTGTGCCGCAGGGACCGGCAGTTTTATTGAAGAACAGGCGCGAAAACTGGGGTGTAATATTTCTGATTATTCAGAGCGGACTGAAAGCGTTCAGGCGCCTCTGTCCAGTGATCGTTGCACAGTATTTATGGAAAGGGATCTGAATCACTATCTTTCTGAAGGATATCATATCAATGAGGTTTTGGCATCGGTCCTTCATTCTGTTCGTGAAAATTATTTAATTAAAGTTGCCACAGAAAGCAGTATTGGAAACTGTATCTTTTTCCAAGGCGCTACAGCTAAAAACCGGTCCTTGATTGCAGCCTTTGAACAGAGACTTGGAAAACCCATACGTGTTTCCAGCTTCTGTCACCTGACAGGCGCACTTGGAACCGCCCTGATTCTTATGGATGAACACGTCAATCAAACAACCTTTCACGGTGTGGACATCTACAAAAAAGACATTCCTGTTACCTCAGAGATCTGTGAACTCTGCAATAATAATTGTAAGATCTCAGTGGCTGACATTGATCATAAAAAAGTTGCCTATGGTTTTTTATGTGGCCGAGACTATGACACGCAGCAATATGTCAACAATAAAAAATCAGGTTTTGATATGATTAAGGAACGAAAAAAAGTTGTATCTCAAAAATTGAATATTGATAAGAATCACTACAATAAAGATCTTGTGATCGGTATTCCGGCAGCACTTCACCTTTATGAAGATCTGCCATATTGGAAATATTTTTTTGACCTTCTGTCCATTAAAACAGTGACCAGTGAAACATACAAGGATGCTGTCAAGCGTGGCAAAAATCTTTCTGAAACAGAATTTTGTGCCCCAGCAACTGCCATGTATGGCCATGTGAAATATCTCCTGGATAAAACCGACTATATTTTTCTTCCCTTTTACCTTGAAGACAAAACAAAAAATGCACGACGTCAATATTGTTATTATACACAGTATATGCCGTCGATCATGGCGAAATACGAGCG
The DNA here is from genome assembly GCA_002753725.1 of Deltaproteobacteria bacterium. Taxonomy (GTDB): domain Bacteria; phylum Desulfobacterota; class Desulfobacteria; order Desulfobacterales; family Magnetomoraceae; genus Magnetomorum. The sequence goes on along the minus strand of PEAL01000390.1, from coordinate 879 downwards.
TAAAAAAGTACTGACGCCTTTGATCAAATATTTGTACACCAATTTTTCTTCCAAAAATGAGTTATATAAAATGTTGAAATCCATTGGTTTAAAAGCCAACCTGTATGATACGTCCTCTGCTTTTGATAAGGCTTTTGAATTCAAAAAAATGTGCATGGGAAGATTCCGGGAAATGTATACTGAAGAAACCATTGGCGCCAATGACGTTAACGTGGTTTTTCTTGGCAGGCCGTATACGGTGTTGTCTCCTGTTGTAAATAATGGCATTCCAGATATTTTTTCTTCCCTTGGTATCAAGACTTTCTATCAGGATATGGTTCCCCTGGAGGACGAGGATACGCGGACAATTGACCCGCTTCTGAATGATATTCACTGGAAATATCCTGCAAAAATTCTTCAGGTGGCAGAAAAAATAGCCACCAGTGAAAATGTTTATCCGGTATACATCACATCGTTCAAATGCACACCGGATTCATTTTGCCTGAAATATTTCAAAGAGCTGATGACCCGGCATGAAAAACCTTACCTGATACTTGAGCTGGATGAACACGATTCCAGTGTGGGGTACGAAACGCGAATCGAAGCAGCTATCCGGTCATTTAGAAATGATCGCATGATCACTCGTCAAAGAAAAACCATGAACTACTCGTCTCTTTTTTTAAAGTCAGAAAAAAATCTTACTGGAAAAAATCTGGTGATGCCCAATTGGGATGCCATCACATGCAGATTCCTTGTGGCAACGCTCAAGCGAGAAGGGGTCAACGCATACATTATTGAAGAAACCGATGCAACCATTCAACAAAGCATCAAATTTAATACAGGCCAGCGTATACCCGCCAATGCCATTGCCCAGGGCTTTGTGGAGCCAATTGACAAAAA
>PEAL01000389.1 GCA_002753725.1 Deltaproteobacteria bacterium | reverse complement strand
AGAAAAAATCTTAAACAGTTATTTAATAAAATAGGAGATTTTTTATTTGTACTTGATATCCATGGAAAAATTCTTCAAGCAAATGTTTTTATGATCCGGCGTTTGGGATATTCTGCAAAAGAAATGAAAAAAATGTATATTTGCGATCTGTACCCACACGATCAAAAAGATAAAATAAAAACCATTTTTAATCAAATGAAGGATGGTGGTAAAACGTTGGCATGTATTCCAATGGTGACAAAAAACAATGACCAGATACCCGTAGAAACCTGCGCCAGCCCTGGCAGATGGTATGATGAGGATGTATTGTTTTGCATTGCACGGGATGTGACCGAACAAAAAACATTGGAAGCCTCCTGGCGAAAATATGAATTTATTGCCAACTCATCCAGAGAATTTATGACATTGATTGATCGGAACTACCGATATGAAGAGGTCAATGCGTCCTATTGTCAGGCACAAGGTATGACCAGAGACCAACTTATTGGATTTGATGTCAGCGAAATTTGGGGGGAAGATACCTATCGCTCTATTATTAAAAATCATTTAGATGAATGCTTTTCTGGAAAAGAAGTGCATTATGAAGCCTGGTTTGAATTTGTTGGTCAGGAACGACGGTACTATTCTGTTCGGTATTATTGTTACCGAGACAATCAGGGCGAACCGACCCATGTTGCTGTTGTTTCGCGGGATATTACAGATCGACAGTTGGCCCTTGAAGCCCTGGAAAGAAGTGAAACACGGTATCGCTTTCTGGTTGAAGACATGGATGATCTTGTTGTTCGAATTGATACCGATGGACAAATACTTTTTATTAACCATGCGGTAGAAAAAATTTTTGGACTCCCACCCAACCAATGTATTGGTCAAAATGCATTTGAATTTATGGAACCTGCCGATCGGAAACTGTCAAAAACAAACATTTCAAGATGGATTAAGAAAAAAAACAGGAATGTGGTTGTTGAAAATCAATTAAGAATATTTGATGGTTCCATGCGGCACTTTTTATGGAATATCAATTTTTATTGTGATGCGGATGATGAAATCCCAACCCTGAACTGTATTGCACGAGATATTACCGATCTGAAAGCTGCCGGTCAAATATTAAAACAACAAAAATCATTACTTCAAAAGGCCCACGATGAACTCGAACAACGCGTAGAATCTCGAACCCGTGAGCTTCAAACCGCAAACGCGCAATTAAAAAAAGAAATAGACAACAGCAACATGGGTCGGTTCGCCCTGATTAAAAGTGAAAAAGCGCTGAAGAGTGCTAAAGATGAAGCAGAAAGTGCCAATGCGTCAAAAAGTATTTTTCTGGCCAATATGAGCCATGAAATTCGAACACCCATTAGTGGTATTATCGGCGCATCTGAGATGTTGTTATCATCTGATTTTTCATCTGATCAAAAAGATACATTGGAAATGATCAAAAATTCTGCGGGGTCTTTGCTCACGCTGATCAATGATATTTTGGATCTTTCCAAAATCGAAGCCCGAAAGCTGGATATTGTTCATGAAGATTTTGATTTGTATGAAAGCGTTAAGAATCATTTAAAACCATTTTCAATCGAAGTTCGTCAAAAAGGGCTTGAAATGACATTGAACATTTTACCAGATGTTCCCAGATACCTGAAAGGTGATGCGCATCGTCTGGGTCAGGTGTTGCGAAATATTGTGAGTAATGCGTTAAAATTTACAGATCAGGGCCAAATTCTGGTATCTGTTAAAAATGTTTATAATCATACGTATCCTGTCCATCTGTTATTCAGTGTTTCTGATACCGGTCAGGGCATTCCTGAAGACAAAATACCTGAACTCTTTAAAACCTATTCACAAGTCGATGCATCCACGCAAAAAAAGCGAAAAGGAACCGGTCTAGGGCTATCGATTTCCAAAAGCATTGTCGAGCTGATGGGAGGGCGAATCTGGGCGGAAAGCAGCCCGGGTCAGGGCAGTACTTTTCAGTTCACAGTGGTCTTTGACAAAGCAACACAAGCCTTACCACGCAAACCAGAAGGTATACATTATGATATTGATTCGCTGCAACTACCCACCCTTAGAATACTTCTGGCTGAAGACAACAAATTAAATCAAAAGTTTGTCTCCTGTTTGCTGTCGCAATCCGGCCATCAGGTATTTTGCGTTGCCAATGGTAACGAGGTTTTGCAGGCATTGGAACAAATGCGGTTTGACTTGATTCTCATGGATGTCCAGATGCCTGATCGCGATGGGGTTTCCACCACCAAAGTCATTCGATCCTCTCGAAACGATCTTATCGATGCAGATATTCCCATTATTGCCTTGACAGCCTATGCCATGAAAGGTGATCGTGAACGATTTATCAATGCGGGCATGGATGATTACATTACCAAGCCTGTCGATTTTAATGAACTGAAGTGGATCATGACGCGCGTTCTAAATGTTCGTCGAAAAAATATCCCGGACACTCTGTCCCTTGACAAGCAAAGTGATTCGTTACCATCGCTGGATAAGCAAATTGGTTTGCATCGGGTCAAAGGAAAAATTGAATTGCTTCATGAGCTCTATCAAATGTATTTGAGTGATCTTCCAGGGTTAATACAGAAAATGGTCAGTGCCATGAAAAATGAAGCCTTTGAAAATCTGAGCAATATCGCCCATCGCTTAAAAAGCACATCTGGCACGATTGGAGCAATACACGCTCAGCACCTGTCACATCAGATTGAAATTGCATCCCGCAATCAAAATATCAACAAAATAAGTCAACTCTTGCCTGAATTGCTCGAGGAAACAGAACGATTGAAGGTGTTGCTGAAAAAGCATTGAGATGCGTCACTTTCCTAAGGAATACTCGAAAAATAAGTTCCCCATTTTAGATTGGAGTCCCAAAGCTTTAGCTTTGGGAGTGACAGAAAAACAACGCATTGAAAATCTAAGGAACTCCCAAAGCTAAAGCTTTGGGACTCCTGGACGTTCGAACCTACCCTGCATCCATAATGGAGGTCTTCAAATGTCAGATCAAATACATATTCCGAAGGCACGGATAAAAAAGGAAAATATTACCACCAACTTGGCGGATATTTTTTTTCGTGCCCAGATTTCCAAAACAATTCATTATTTTATCGCTGAACGAATGATCCAGGTTAAAAAAAAATTGGGGCTGTCCAATATTTTTTTATCTGCCTTATCTACAGCAGGAATTGTTACGTTGATTGGTGAATATCAATTTTTTATTAACGAAAATCCAGCGCTGATCAAGTTTATTATTTTCTGTTTAAGTTTTTTAAGCACTTTTATTGCAAGCTTAATTTTATACCGTGATGATGGATTTCTTGCCAATACGCATAAAATTGCCGGTGATTTGTATATTGAAATTCGTGATGATATTATCAAGCTTTATAATCAAAGTATGGCTGAATCAGCGGACAACGCGTATATCTTTGATCAGATTCATCGTATTCGTCACAAACTGGATTATTTTGGTCGAAGCGCCCCTCAAACCAATCAACGGGCATTCAAGTATGCTATTTTAAGAAATCCCAAAAAAGAAGATATCATCCAGGCCATCAATCAAGGGGATTTTCCGTTTGTGCCTTTTGACAAACAAATATAGGACTCGAAAATATCGGAACCAAGCGAATGAACCTTAAATTTTGGGGAATCTTTTTATTGAAACGAACAGCCAATACCATTAAGCTGATGTTCATGCTATTGAAAGACTTTAAATCTGGACGCTATAAAAAAATTCCTTTCAACGTTATTGCAGCCATTGGTTTACTGTTTTTATACATTATCAATCCGTTTGATATTATATATGATTTCATCCCAATTTGGGGACAATTGGATGATGTTGGCGTTTTGATGCTGTGTTTGTATTTGATCGAAACGGAAACAAAAACGTATCAGTTATGGCGCTCAAAACAAAACAAGGATGATTAAGGACAAGCATCGATGAAATACAAATGGCTCTTTCTGATTGCAAGCATCATCGCCCTTTGTTCATTTATTGGCGTTGAATGGTTTATGGCTTCAAAGCCCTCAAAAACCCCCCTGCATATTGCTGTTGTTGGTCCGATGAGTGGACAGGGGCATTTAATTGGCCGGTCAATACGCAATGGCATTGCTTTGAAAGTCAAAGCAGTGAATGCAAAGGGGGGTATCAATGGACATCCTGTTGTTGTTGAGTATCATGATGACCTTAACCTTGCAGACACTGCAAAAAAGATTGCTCATACCATTTCAAATAATTCTTCTGTTGTTGGTGTTATCGGGCATTGGTTTAGTCACTGTTCTATCGCAGCAGGAGAAATATATAAACAATTTCAGATTCCTGTCATTACGCCAGGTTCAACCAATATACTGGTAACCCATTTCAACCCCTGGTATTTTCGAACGGTATTTAATGACAATCTTCAGGGCCAGTTTATTTCTAATTATGTTAAAAAAGTATTGGGTTACGATTCCGCTTATGTTATTTACGAAAATGACACTTATGGCGCTTATTTGGCCACTGTATTTGAAGCCCAGGCTGAAAATTCAGGCATCGATATTCGATATTTTAAAACGTTTCAACCTCAAGCATCTGATCTGAATGATCAATTCGACACCATTATTCATGAAATCAAAACCCACGATGCTCAAAGCCCCGATCATCCCAGTCTCATTTTTTTAGCCACACATGCAGCCGAGGGCGTGCAATTGGTTCGTCGAATTAAGGATGCAGGACTAACCCATACAATCCTCGGGCCGGATTCTTTTAGCTCTCAAATTTTTCAAAATGGTTTTGACCATTGTCCCAAGGAAAAAGCGAGTCCAGGCTATTATACGAACGGCGTGTATATCGCCGCTCATTTGATTTATGATACTGCTGGAAAGAAAGCCCAGGAATTTCGAGAGCATTATCGTTCAGTCTATCGGGAGGATCCTGATTGGATTTCTGCTTACAGCTATGATACTGCTCAAGTCCTCATCGCTGCTATGCAAACCACCCACCTTGGTGCGACCCCTGAATCATTGACCT
>PEAL01000388.1 GCA_002753725.1 Deltaproteobacteria bacterium | reverse complement strand
CGACCGACAAACAAGTCCGGATTTCCAATGGTTTCGGTTAATGGATACTGCATCAATGCTTCTTATTCTCCATTCTTAATGGAAGGCATTCAGCGCCGGGTTATTCATTAGACAGACGAATCAAAACAAAAATTTTCAACCATACCATTCAATTGCTTGGCCAGATCTTTCAGACTCACAACGCTGGCATTCACAGCATCGCTGTTAGTTGATATGTCTTTTGCAGACTGAAACACCTGATCCACATCTTGAGCAATTATTTTAGAAACATCTGCTGTTTGATTTACATTTCCAGATGTTTCATCCAGTTCTTGAGATGCCTGAGACATGTTTTGAGCGATATCATTTATTGCAGTGGATTGCTGTTCAATGGCTGCAGCAATGGATGTCACGGTGTCATTGACATCCTGAATCACTTTGGAAATTTGTTCAATCTCAGTAACTGTCGTGTTTGTGGATTTTTGAATATTTTCAATCTGCGCCTTAATTTCTTCAGTAGATTGAGCTGTTTGTTTAGAAAGTTCTTTAATTTCATTCGCCACAACGACAAAGCCCTTACCTGCATCACCCGCTCTTGCCGCTTCAATGGTTGCATTCAACGCCAAAAGATTGGTTTGTTCGGATATTTCATTGATTGTTTCGGTAACAGCTGTAATCCCTTTTGCAACCTGGCCTAATTCTTCAACGCGAGTTGATGCTGAATTGGCTTGTGTCACCGCTTTTCGGGTCACTGCACGCGCATGTTCTGAATTAACAGCAATATTCCGAAGGGTTGATTTCATTTCTTCTGTGGCTGTAGCCACTATACCGACATTTGTCGTTGCCTTATCAACAGATGCGGACACTGTTACCATATTTGCACTCATTTGCTCTGTTGCCGTGGCAACAGAACGAGAATTATTCAAGGTCAGGTCTGCGCTGGCAGACAGGTGCATGGAAATATCTGATAAACCGTTTGATGAGAGGTTCAATGTCTGTACACCCTGGGCAATCTGTTTAAACATTACAGCAAGATTATCCACCATTTGATTCAAGGCTTTTGACATTTGACCAATTTCATCTTTTCCTTTATTGGATAACGATCCACACAGATTGCCTTTTGCAACATTCTTAGAAAATTCAACGACATCAATGATTGATGTGCTAAGGTTACGGCTGATAAAATAACCAATCGTTACAGACAGAAAAATACACAGTACAAGAATAAACACAATGGTTCGAAATATCATTTGATATTCGTTTTCTGCACTATCTTTAATTTGATTGGCTATCGATAGAACCTCATCAATAGGAATAGTGGCCGCAAGTGTATAGTTGTTATCCCCAAGTTTTAAAGGCTTGAAACAAGTCAATTTTTCAGTGCCCTCAAAATCATATGAACCACATCCTTCAGATCCCATCATTGTTTGTTCCACAAAATTTTTTAATGAATGAAATCTGGGTTGAGTGAAATCTAAAGGATTTTGTAAGGTATAAACAGGATGTGAAACAAACATGTCTGATTCATTCAATATATACGCATAGCCTGTCTCTCCAAATTGGTGTTGCTTAATGACACTCCATATGAGATCCCAGTTAAAATGTGTTTTGATCAGTCCTTTCCATAAATTGTCAGCATATATTGGAGAAACAATAATCATTTCAACGTTCCGAGTTTCAGGGTTAAGTTGAACCCCCATATTTTTATGGTCATTTTTGACCAGTGTTTTGACATCATTGAACCATGCCTTTTTGGCGTAATTTTCACCGGTAGCCTGATAGTTACCATTCTTTAATGAAAACTGAGTGCTTCCATTTTTATCAATCAATTCTATAGCGTTAAACATGAACATTGATTCATCATCTGATAGTAACGTAGACGTTTCATAAGTACTCAACAAATCTGCCTTCACAGCGTCTTTTGATCGGTTATACTCTGTTTCAATAAAATCATCCCAATTTCCTGTAACCACAATAATCCAGTCTCGTTCAGGATAATACGTATACGCTGCAAATTTATTATGCCCTTGAAAAAAGTACCGATGATATTTAATGTTACCTTCTTCACGCTGGTCAAGAATTGTTTTGAAAGTATCAAGTTTTAAATCTGATATTGTATTTTTTCCTACAAGCCTTTCCTGTGGATGAACTTTAAGCTCTCCTGTTGAGTCCATGATAAATGCATAACCTGATTTACCAATCGTTCCATTTAATATGATTTTTTTCAACATGGACCCTTCCATTGGAATTCCGACATACAATGCGCCAACGAGTCGTTGATTCTTATCATATACAGGTTTATATACAGTTAAATACCAGGCATTGACCACAAAGGCTTTTCCACGATAGGTTTCACCTTTAAGAAGGGCGTTGACAACGATGTTGGGAGTGCCGTCCGGTTGAACAGCAGGAATATATGTTCCGATGGCCCGTTGACCATCCAGTTTTTTTACATTGGTGGCAATGCGAAGCATATCTCCCTGATCATTCATTTTTTGAAAGATTGTACACGTCATGTTCGTCATTTGTTGAACCTGATCGACAATTGGCGTGGGGTGATCAAATGAAATGTTTGTCATCATCGGTTGATCGTTGATGATCATTTGTGGAAGAACAAGCTGGTTTTCCTTTTTTGTGAACTGATCGATGCTTGTCCATGAGACGTGATGATTCTGGGATAATTTGATGGTTTGTATCAGGCTTTCAGCGGTTTGAAGTCCCAATGCAAGTTTTTCCAACAATAATCGATTTTCAATGATGCAGGCATCCAGGATGCTTTTGACAATTTGATGAATATCTTTCTCTGTTTCCTGTTCAACAGTTTTTTCAACTTTTAAAAATTGTTGAATGGATTGTAAATTGGCAACACGGGTCGTAACCCTTTCTACCTGTTTGATAATAGGGGCTACTTTGTGATATTCTACCTGGGCACCTTCTTGAAGCGTATCCATCGCCAGGGATTTCATGCCGCTATAACTTTTTTTGATGGTATCTTTTGCAAATATATTAAAGTTATACAGGCTGAAAAAGCTGATACATAAAACCGGAACAATTGCAAGCGCGATACTGATTGCGATTAATCTGGTTTTTATAGAAAATGATGAAAACATAAGACTCTCCTTTGGTGTAGTGCTGAAGGGTATAATCTTTATTCTCGTTTTTTACAATCATAACTTACGATTGATAATATTTTGTTTAATCAGAAGTTCCATGACTTCGCAAACAGGTAATCCAACCACATTGGTATAAGAACCATTGATGGATTGGACAATAAATGCACCGATTCCCTGAATGGCATATGCGCCAGCTTTATCATAAGGTTCATTTGTTTGAATGTACCATTCGATTTCATCTGTATGCAACGGTTTGAAACGAACGTCTGTGGTAACGACATCATAAAAAAGTTGTTTTTTGCTGTCACAACTGATGGTGTAACCGGTCAATACCTGGTGGGTCTTTCCACTGAGGATTTCCAGCATTTCACGAGCATGTATTTTTGAGCGGGGCTTGCCTAAAATCGTGTTATCAATGACAACAATGGTATCAGCCGCAATAATCCAACAATTTGGATATTGACAGCCAATATGTAAGGCTTTTGCTTTTGAGGATGCGGTGACCGCATCCTCAGGTGGAAGTAGAGAAAAAGGAGATTCGTCAATATTTGCCGGAACAATTTGAAATGTTAAACCCGCCTGTTCCAAAAGTTGTTTTCTTCGAGGCGATTGTGACGCCAATATAAGAGAATTCATAATATATTACGGCAAATATTTCTTGGGAATCCAGTAAATGGTTGTCCCGCCCAGCGGATGAGAATAACTCATGTTGCTGTCTGAAAAATGTTTTCCCAGAATCGACCCTGGAACAATATAGGGAATGTCTGATCCAGCGGTACAGTCTCCGGGTTGTTTACGAACTTCATAAATCGGTCGCTTATTATCGGCAATGTAATATAGAAAATTATTCACATTTCCAAGCCAGGAAAACAAACGTTCGATTTCACAATCCGGCACTTTGGTGCGATCTTCAAGATCTTGTATGGAGTATCTGAACAATGGACTATCCTGCCGAATGGGCAGGTAAGAAATCCGACGAACATATTCAATCAGTGTTTCTCCAGTTTCCGGTGGCGGTGGACTGGGAACCAGGCGTTGAAGTGTACTGATCAAGCCATAAACAAGTTCTGTTCGAATAAACTTTCCATGCTGATATTCACTGGAATCCAATATTCCTTCAATAATATTTCGATATTTTTTCAAATCTTCAGCAGTACACCAGATATCCACAACAATATCATTGGAAATCGGAATATATCCTTCTAAAATAGTGTCCATAATACGGCTGGAACACTGATCACCCAAATATTTACATCCAGCATTGGCAATCAGATCCCAGAATAAGCCCGGCAAATTGTTAAAGTCATTATAATTTTGCCATCTTTCGATGGTTTCTGCCAGAGATGCCCCGCCTCTGAGATCAAGAATAATTTCATTGACAGCAGAAACCGCTTTTGGATTGATAAAAGCAGATAAGCCATCAATGACTTTTTTTCCAATATTTTTATCATCTGTTTGAAGAAAATAGCGATCAATTTCCATTTTGGGTGTTTGTTTTTTTAGACCGTTTAAAATGGATTTTGCCTGCTTTGCAAACAGTTTATATGCTTTTTTGCAGTCCGATCCAGACAATTTAAGTGTTTTATCTGCAACATATGGGGTCTGAATAAAATAGGTGATCACCGGCATAACACTGTTTGCCTGGTCGCCGCGCAAACCGTTGATAATTAAATCTTCTGAAACAGGCGTTCTTTTGTACAATTTCTTTTGGTTGGCAGGACTATATCCATGATCACCAATGACAAACAGAATTTTCAAACGATCTGGACAATTGGTCAATTCGTTATCAATAACTTTTTGAAGGCCGCCAAACGAATTTTCTTCAAAGTCACGATCCCCTTTGATGCGATAATTCAACATGGCCTGAAGAATCATATCCATTTCATCCATAAATCGCTGGTGGTTTTGCTCAATTGACGATTGATCGA
>PEAL01000387.1 GCA_002753725.1 Deltaproteobacteria bacterium | reverse complement strand
AATGGGATCTCCTGAAACAGAGGTAACTGTACCAATAAACGCAACATCTTTGGAAAGAGAAAAATTGATTTCTGACGTGGTATGTTTTTTTTGCACAGTTATTTTTTGGGATTTTTTACATACCGGCGTGCCTTTTTTTTCTGTCCAGTACATATCAATATAATCTCCAGGAAGATCTTTGCATGAAAGGTTGGTCTGAACATAATAGTCCCCAACCGGGAGTCCTTTGATTATATAATATCCCTGATCATTGGTTTTTGCCTGACCAAAATACACATTACCACACTTTTGAACGGCGACCACGCACACATCCAGGAGGGGGGAACCGCTTTGTGTTTGAATACGCCCACTGATGGCCCCACCTGTGGGTAAAATAAAAGGATCGATGTGCTTGATTTGTCCAACGTCAACGCTAACCATATGTTCAGTGACTGCGCCATGTGTCCAATGATAGAGAATATGGGGTGGCGCGCCGACCGAATCAAAATGAATGGTTTGAAGTCCTTTTGGAATACCGGAAATAACATATTGACCATGTTGGTTGGAGCTTGAATAGGCCCATATAATATCTTTTTGAGGATCACTGGCAATAATGCGTATATTTTTAAGGGGTTGCTGGCCTGGAGAAAATACCATTCCTGTCACTGCACCGCCTGTTTGAAGTTTGAACAAAATATTTTTCTGTACGGCATTATCCTTGATCCTGACTTGTTTTGCTCCCTGTACATGAACACTTCCGCTTTGGCCATTCCACCACTGATCAATATAATAAATGGGGGTTCGATATCTGGATGGTCGTGCACGAATGAGATATGAACCTGATGGAAGCATCGCTCGGAAAGCTCCATTGGCCTGACTATATGTTGAAAGAATAAGCATTTGTCCGGCTGAATCATAAATATTTACCTCGATGTTTGCCAGAGATTTGCCATCTACAGACATCAAATGACCAGAAACAACACCGCCTGAAGACAGGACAAAATCAATTGGCCCGGAGGATTGATCTGTTTGAATAACAACAGGTTCAGCTTCATTACAGTGTGAGACACTTCGGGCGTTTCCCCACCACTGATCCATATAGACTTTTTCATCCAATGTTGCATCAGCATGTTGTTTTTTTTGCCAGGTGGGTTGCATTTTACAGGAATAGTCTGTTCGAACATAATAAGAACCAGCAAGGAGTTTTTGAAAATAATGCCCATCAGCATCAGCTTGCTGAAGAATCATCACCGGCTGATCACAATTTTTTGTTATGCCGATACAGGTGTTGGGTAAGGGCTTTTTTTCATTTGATAAAATCGTTCCTGTGAGCATTCCGCCTGAGTGTAATGTAAAATCAATGTTTTGTTTGACCTGCTTATTTTTCAGTTGAATACCGCGTGCATTCAGGCAATTGAGTGTGCCTGAACGGCCGTTCCACCATTGATCCACCAGGTTGTTCTGACTGTCACAGGTTGAATGGGTATACAGATAATACGTACCATCTGGAACAATCAGAAAATAGTTCCCTGTTTCAGTGGTGATGTTTTGAGCGTACCAAATTTCTCTGCATTGACTGCTGGCCATGACACAAATGTTGGGTATGGGGTCTTGATTGTGATTAACAATTCTGCCTTGAATCATATTACCGGTTTTTAAAGTAAAATCGTATGCCTGTCCAGGAGCAGTCAGATCGATTGGTTCTGCTTTCTGGCATGAGGGGTGACCTCCAGAAGTATTCCACCAGGCATCCAGGTATTTCTGAGGTGTTTGGCAAGATACAGATGTTTCCAGATAGTAGGTATCCTCCGGGAGATTGACAAAGGAAAAATTCCCCTGATGATCAGTCATAGCGCTGCCAAACCATTCTTTTTCACAAAAGCGTTTGAGATTGACACAAACATTGGCAATGGGTTTTTTGTGACTGTTTTGAACATGCCCCTTCAGTGCAGGCGTTACATTAATTTGAAAGACAATATCAGAAATAGTAGAATTTCCATTGATTGCCGTAGAAACAGCCTGTCGGCAATCTGAAACAACCTGATGCCCTCCGGCCCACCACAGAGATTTTTTTATGCGTTTGTTCCCACTGCATTGAGGATTGATATGCAAGTAATAGATATCTGGCTCCAGACCCATAATTGAAAAGCGACCATTGACATCAGTATTTGCCCCACTGTACCAGTGTTTCGCACAGTGATCCGTTGCAGCCACGCAGACATCGAGAATGATTTCTTTATTTTGATCCATCACCTGTCCATTAATTTTTTTTCCAGGGAGCAAAATAAAGTTGATATGAGATTTGCTCTCACCATCTTGAATGGTCACTGATGCTGCTTTGTGGCAGTTCGAGGTACCAGCGTCACCATTCCACCAGGAATTGATGAGGTTTTGAGGTGATTGGCAGGATGCATCTGCAAAAATATAATATGGATGAGGAGCAAGACCAGACAGTTTAAAAAAGCCATCGGAACGGGTGACAACACTTTGTTGCCTCAGCTCGCCACAGGGTGAAGTAAAAGCACTCACACAAACATCAGCAAGGCCTTTATTGTTTGAATCACGAATCCATCCCTCAAAGGTTCCTCCCATGATCCAACGTCCCTGGGATTCATCATAAATAGCGGGTAAAGGGGCGGAAGCCTTTTGAGTTGAATACGCGTTGTTTTGGCCTGATGAGGTGTATAAAACTAAAATGATCGTTATTATTTTTATCATGCCTTGAATGATGGGATTTTGTTGGAGCATATTTGTAACCTGTCTTTTGATTGGATTGTCGCCAAAAAAGTCATCCTTCTTTTATAGCATTGGGCGTTTAAAAATAAAACTGAAATCATCAAAGAATAATGACCCGTTCATTCGAATCCCCCCATCATTTTTAAGGCATGGATCGCCTCTTCCATACCAATACGATTGTCACCGCTGACATCTCCCTTGATCCAGTCTGTTCTTTCATTGAATCGTTCTGTTATCGTGTTACCATATGCCCAGGTATCCACAGGAAGATAAAAAGCATCTAACAGAGTGTTCAATCGATCCCAATATTTTTCATCAACAGCAGAATCCTCAATAATCAAAACAATTCCAGGCTTACGTTTTCCTTTGAAATTTAAAGCGTAGTGAAGACTTTGAGCGACAGATTCATACCACTTGTCAGCAAAATCAAATTCAATGATATGAAGAGATGTGACGCAATCAGCCCTTGTGCTATCAGCTAAATAGACTTCCGTTGAGCCATCATGCGCTTGACACCAATTATCTTGATACCAGGATTCTGGATATATTCTCGCTCTTAGCAGGAATTCCTCTCCAGGAAGCTGCTTGTGAAAAGCCAATGACAGAAAAATGAATAATAAAGAATAATTTAATATTCGAACATTCATAAAATATTAATCCTTCACAACAATTGAATACGTTCACTTTTAATTTCTTTTCATATTCATTATAGTTTGTTATACTCAACATCTGGCGTGTTATCTAAAAAAAACTACCTTCGGGTGCTGGAGTCCCACATCTAAAGATTTGGGACTCCAGCCGACCTTAATGGAAAAAGAAGACGTTTTCTTCCCTCTTAAAGCGCCTCATTTTTCAAGAACACAAATTTAGGAGACACTATGTCTGAAGAATCTAAAAAGCCTGTTGTCATGATTGTGGATGATTCCTCAACCAATCGCTTTCTTTTGCAAGAACAACTTAAAAATGAGTATGACATCATTACAGCCAAAGATGGTCAAGAAGCGATAGACAAAGTGATATCTTTCAAACAGCCTGATATTATTTTATTGGATATTGTTATGCCTGATATTGATGGCTACCAGGTATGTTCAACATTAAAACAAAACCCTAAGACATCAGCGATTCCAATCATATTTATTACATCCCTCGATGAAACTGAAAATGAAACGCACGGTCTTCAGATTGGTGCGGCTGATTATATTACCCGACCTTTCAATATTTCTATTGTTAAATCAAGGATTAATGTTCACTTGGATTTGAAACAAAACAGAGAACAGCTTGAAAGAATCGTTCAGAAATTACAGGAAAAAGAAATTTATCTAAGGACCATCATGGCCACCATTCAAAATGGTGTTATCATCAGTGATCCAGAAACGCAATGTATCATCGATGTCAACCCTTTTCTGTGCGATATGATGGGATATGAAAGAGAAGAACTTATTGGAAAAGATTATCGTAATTTTCTGGGTTCAGGAGAGCCAAAAGATTCTGATGCTTCTATCCATTCGTATGTGGATCACAGTTTATTGAAAACAATCACCACTGAGATCATTCATACCAGACGATGGTTTAAAACAGCCCGATTAGCCGATAAAGATATTCTTGTACAAAGCCTTTCAGATATTACTAATATAAAAGAACTTTTAAAACAACAGGATATCAATATTTATAAGGCCAAACGGATGATGAAAGTGATTCATAATCGACCGGAACGGAATATCTCCCTTGACAATAATAATATGAATCTTTTTGTTAATTATTTTTTCTGTCCCAGCCATAAAGAAGGTGGTGATCATTTTTTTGTCAAAACCCTGACAGATCATTCTACGAATAAAGACAAGACTTTTATCAGTGTGAAAGATCAATCCGGGCATAACGTGGAGTGTATTCTTCGAAGTATTACAACGGATTTACTTCATAGCTCTGTTCTTCACAATTATACATCTAATTCCTTGAGCCAAATAATTACACTGTTAAACGATAATATTTCAAAATCAAATGTTTTTTCCCTTGAAGAATTTTTTACGTCCATCAATTTCATGATTGATCATGAAAGGTTGAAACTTCATTTTGTGTCAACGGGTCATCCTCCATTTTTTCGGATCCGAGAAAAAACGGTTTCCATTCTTGGAAAACCTGGCGATCCTGGCAGCAACCTTCCCATTCCAATGCCTGATTTCCAATATGAAGAAGGAGAACTGGACGTATTACCGGAAGATAAATATATATTGTTTACCGATGGCATGATGGATGTTCCTCTTAAAGCTGGCCTTCCGCCTTTGACCATTGAAGATTTCCGAAAACAACTTGAAAAAATACCT
>PEAL01000386.1 GCA_002753725.1 Deltaproteobacteria bacterium | reverse complement strand
CTGTTTGAGGGCAGGCACAGGGGCCTGCCCCCTACACGTTCTCGGACATAGGTTTGTTATTGGTATTTGTTCAAATCAAAAGTCCGACTTTTTGGGAATGCGCCCGACTAAAATGTCCGACTTTTTGGGAATGCGCTCAAGCTTTGGGACTCCAATCTAAAATGGGGAACTTATTTTTCGAGCATTCCTTACTTATTGGAAACAATGGAAAAAACTATGATGGAAATATGTCAAATAGGGATCAAACAAATAAAGAAATATTTAAAATTAAAAAAATGAACTTCAAAAAACAGAGGTGAAAAATTTTTATTTGTTATCTCGGCGCATATGTGCGAAAAAAGAAAAATATTATGTTGCGAGATTTTCATAAAAAATTATTTATCAATATAACTATTTATCAATATAACTATTTGTTAATATCAGATATTTTAAATATATCTGGGTTTGCTATATTTCTTCAGTGTAATCCTGGTTCAAAAAATGAGAACAAACTTTTGCTCCGGCAATTTTGGTTACACTCAAATCATTGATGGAGAAAAAATGACATCTATTAGACAAAATACATTCATACCACAAAAAGAGTTGACACAGTGGGCCAGTCATTACGCAGAGAAACAAGAAGCGCATGAAGAACATGAAAATAACTGGCTTATTTTTCAACTGGGAAACGAACGTTTTATGGTATCTCTGGAAGATCTGGAAGAAGTCACTCCTGTTCAAAACGGTATTCGTCTGTCTTCCGCTTCAATGCATATCATGGGGTTGATGAATTTACGTGGCGGAATTGTTATCATTGCCGATTTGGGACAGATTATCGGTATTCGAAATACTCCTGGCCGTGAAGAAAATCAACGGATTCTGTTTGTTTCAGATGCCAACGACAAACGCATCGGCTATCTTGTGGATTGCGTTGAAGGCATTTCCACAGTGGATTGTAGTCATATTCAGGAAAAAGTAGCTGGCGAAAAAAATAAAACATCCCCATTTATTAAATTTATTGGTGAAAACAAAGGTAAGCCCGTGGCATGCATCGACATTCCGGCGGTGCTAAGAGAAACATGGAATCATTAAGGAGAAAAATGTATGAATCAAGATGAAAACAAAAAACATGCAACGAGTATTTCAGAAGATACGGATTATATCGTTCCGGAATCTGATGGAATCAAAAGCGGGTATCCCATTGATGAGGTCACAGACACTGATGATGCGTTGGATTTCTCTACCGAAGGATTCAATCAGCGTTTGAAAAGCAAGGCAGCATCAAAAAAAGTTTCACATAATGTTGCGGATGCCTCCACTGCGATGGAGAAACGAGGCATGAGTATCAAAGCCAAACTGTTATCCTCCCTGGCTGGGTTGACTGCTGTGATTATAGTCATTGGTCTCATTTCATATGCATCCATTCGAAAGGTCAGTGATATCAGCGCTGGAATTTTAGACCATTACTCCATACTTACTCAGATATCAGAACAGATGAAATCAACAGTCTATCAAATCCGAGGAGCAGAAAAAGATTTTTTATTGATTGAAGAACAGGAAGCTCTGGATCGTGCCGCTCGATTTACAGAGCGTTTGAGAAATCAAATCAAGGATGCAAAAAATATTGGAAAACAAATTGAACTTCAGGATAGCCTTAAACTTGGAGGACAATATGACAATATGTTTGATGCCGTTGAAAGTTATGATGCCCTGTTTGCTCAACAAGTCAAGGATGTCAAGCGGGCACGGACAGATATCAAGAGTACTGTTTTGAATATGGTTGACTATAAAAAACGACTCATCAGTGATGGCAACACAAACCATGATGTATTGAAAAATCTCAATGAAAATTTCTGGCTGGATATTCAACGACGGCTCAAGGCAAAAAGTGAAATGGCTGCTGAAGTTCAACTGTTATCTGTTGGGACTCTTTTAAATCAGCTTGAAAGAAACATGCTTCATGTTCAAATTCATATCGCCCGATACATCGACAATAAAAAAAAATCTACCGCAGATACTGTCAGAGAATATATTAAAACAGCCATTGATTTGACACATCGTATTTATCGGGAAACAGAAGATGATGCCATCAGAATCCAAATTGAAAAAATTCGCCAAAACTTGAATATTTATGCTTCAGTGTTTACTGAAGTCATGGAGGGTATGGTAAGCACCGCCAAAAACCAAGATGACATCAATCGGCGTATTTCAGATCAAAAAAAGAGTTTACAAAAAGAGGGGGAAAATCTGATTAATCTTGCAACAGAAGTATCTATTAATAACTGGAACAATATTGCAAATCAAAACACATCTCTGTCACAGATCAGCAATAAATCCCAATCGTTTATCATCTTTCTGGTGATCTTTGGCGGTATATTTGGTATCATTGTTCTGATCTATGTTCCTCGGCCAATTCTTTCAAGTATTCAGCAATTATTGCTTGCTGCTCAAAATGTTTCTTCCGGTAACTTAAGGGCCAATGTGACCATTAATTCAAAAGATGAACTGGGACAGTTGGCTCAAGCCTTCGAGCGAATGCGAAAAAATCTGGCGGGTCTGGTGGATCGTATTCAACGGGCAAGCGTTCAAATATCAACCTCAGTCAATGAAATTCAAGCGGCATCCAACCAGCAAAATAGCACTGCTAATGAACAGTCCACTGCTGTCAATGAATTCAATGCCACTCAAACAGAAATTGCACGAACCTCTTCAAATCTGGCCAAAGTCTCCACACAGGTGTCACAAAATACCACAAAAATTACGCAATGGGTCAATGACACCAACGGTAAGTCATCACAAATTCTTGATTCGATGAATGCGATCAGTTCATCCACTAAGTTGACCTCCGATCGAATCAAATCGTTGAATGATCAAATGGATAATATCAATGATGCGGTGATTACCATATCCGGTATTGCCGACCAGACAACCTTGCTATCCTTAAATGCCGCCATTGAAGCCAACAAAGCCGGTGAACTGGGTAAAGGCTTTGCTGTTGTGGCTACAGAAATCAGGCGCTTGTCTGACCGGTCGATTGATTCAGCATCCAGTATTTCCACCATGGTTCGGGATATTCAGAGAGCTACAGAAAATTCAGTGGTGGCAATGGATAAATCATCTGAGGAAATTCGTATTGGGATCGATTTTGTTAAAGACTCCACTGAAACCTTGGCAGGTATCAATAATGCGATGGTTCAGGTTCAGGAGCAAATATCAGAAATCACTGTCAGCGCAAAAGATCAGGCGGAATCAGCACGACAATCCCAGCAAACAACATCTGAACTGTTGGCATCCAGCAAAATGGTCGCCCAGGCATCTAAGCAAACATTGACCGCTGCATTTGAACTGAATGCAATGGCTAATCAACTGTCAGATGCGGTGTCTGCGTTTCATATTTAGAAAGCAGGAAAGGGGGCAACATCATTCATTTATGGCATGTCTCCCTATTCTTTGCCCTTGCAGTGTATAGCTAAAGGAAAAGATAATGGAAGCAATCCTGTTTCAACTGGGTACACAAACCTTTGCCATCAAATTGGATGATCTGGATGAAATCCTGATGATGTGCGCACTTCATACCATTCCAGAATCACCGGATTTTATTGCCGGTGCAATCAATCTGCGTGGCACCATGATACCGGTCATTGACCTGAGCAAACGACTGGGGTTTATCCGCCCATCAGCACCACCGCAACTACTTGAAAATGAAGAGGTTCCATCCTCATTTCAAAAGGATACGCGTCTTGTGATTGTGACCATCAATCATTTGCGCATTGGAATGATTATTGATGGTCTTCAAAAAGTGATGTCTCTTGCATCGGATATGCATCATGAATCGGTGGTCAATAATGAAGCGTTACCCGACTATATCGATGGTATGTTTGTTCAGGAGGCCGGCATTGTTCAGATGATTCACATTAAACATGCGGTTTCTTCGGAAGAACTGACAATTTTACGGAATACCTGAAAACCTTGAGCATCGAGTAAAGACGATAATGGAGAAAACCAATGAATCCAATTGATTTTATGGAAATATTTAACCATCAGGTATCTGATGAAGTCCGAAAAGCAACAGACCTGTTATTAAAGCTGGAAAAATCCCCTCAGGATGCGGATATTATTCATCAATTAATGCGTATCTTTCATTCTATCAAAGGGGCATCACGCGCTGTCAATATCAATGATATCAAAGATATTACCCATCGCCTGGAAGATATTTACCAGGCAGTGGGTGATGGAAAAATTGCTTATCACAAATCCCTGATTAATATATCCTTCGATGCTATTGATTTGATAAAAAAAATTGTGGATACGCGTAAGAAGGGAAAAAAATTCGTTGATTGTTCTCATTTTTTTGATCAAATCGATTCTTTTTTATCCGATCAATATGTAGAATCAGACACGCAAACCTCGTCAGCACAACCTGAACCTGAAGAAATGGTTGACAGTGAAGCAGCAGGCAGCGCTGACAAAACAATATCTGAGTCAGCAGAAATATCACCAAACGAAATAAGCAAGAAACCCGTTGATTCCCCTGAAAAAAAATTTTTACCATCGGATCAAAGCCGACGATACCAGCCGGACAATACTCCCGCCGCCTCAACCAGCCAGACCAATGCTGAGAGATCTGATGCCCTGATGAATTTAATCGGTGAATTGACTGTTACCATCAGTTCACTGGAAGATCAACGGGTGGGGATGCGACATGTTTTGAGTCGATTGATGCAGTTACAAATTGAAATCAGCAAACTGATGGAAGATGATCGTCACACGGAATTGGTGTCCCAGATTTTGACACGGTTTCGATTGATCACTCAGGATCAGACAAAAAGTATTGAAATGCTGGATGGCACTGAAAATCGATTGAAATTCTTAACCGGTGAAATTGATGAACAGGTGACTCAGAGCCGACTGGTGGAGCTGGATGAAATTTTTTCAGATTATCCGCGTGTGGTGCGAGATCTCTGTGAAGAGCTGAATAAAAAATGTTCCGTGCAGATCAGCGGTCAAAAGACGCGTATAGACAGAGCCGTGCTGGAAATGGTTCGAACACCGATCTTTATAAGAAACGACAATA
>PEAL01000385.1 GCA_002753725.1 Deltaproteobacteria bacterium | reverse complement strand
CATTCCTTATATTCGCTAAAAAAATAAAACTTTAATATATATAAAAAATTCATAAGAATTGTCAAATTGAATACTTATTTTATTAATATTAAAAAAAAATCTTCGACTATAGAAAAAAAGCCATTGAATCATTCGTTGCAAATGAATATGTAGTGTGTTAAAAATAAAAGGTTTAATGAGTCAGTCAATCAACAAATATTAACGATTTCCATTATTTTGAGAAAAGAAATCCAATGGAAACAAACTTAATCAATGAAAAATGAACAATCAATGCTTTAAATGGACTGTTTCTGATATTCTTAAAGCAGTCAAAGGACACTATCTTTTTGGAGATACGTCACAACAATTTTTTACCATTTCAATTGATTCTCGATTTTCCGATACCAATGCTTTATTTGTAGCTATTGTGGGTGAAAACTTTGACAGTCACTTGTTCATACCAGATGTTATCCGAAAAAATGTAAGAGGTATTTTAATTCAACAAGACAGAATTTCTCAAAATCAGATGGATTCCTGGAAAAAGTCGAATTTATTGTGCATTGCTGTCCCTGATACAATTAAAGCATTGGGAGATCTTGCTCATTATCAGCGCATGCAATGGAGAGGGTCAGTTGTTGGTATCACAGGAACCAATGGAAAAACATCTGTCAAAGAAATGACTGCTGCTGTCCTTTCCACGACTTTCAAAACAATCAAAACACAGGGGAATTTCAATAATCACATCGGTGTACCCAAAACCCTTTTTCAAATAGAAAAAAAGCATGAATGGGCCATTGTAGAAATGGGGATGAACCATTTTGGAGAAATCGCCTATCTTGCAAAAATGAGCAGACCAGATATCGGTATCATCACCAACATTGGGCCAGGTCATCTGGAGGGCGTTCAATCTCTTGAAGGCGTCAGACAGGCTAAAGGAGAATTACTTCAATACCTTCCTAAAAAGGGTGTGGCCATATTAAATGCTGATGATCCCCTTGTGATATCTCTTGGGAAGCATTTACCCTGCCCATTAATCACCTATGGAATAATATCCAGTGCCGATATTTGTGCCACTCAACTATCAGAAAGTATCAACGGATGTAAATTCAAACTCCAAACCGCTGATACGTCGATAGATATTCATCTTCCTGCACAGGGTCGGTTTATGATCTTAAATGCCTTGGCTGCTGCGGCAACAGGATATTATCTGAACATACCGCTTGACTCAATAAAAACAGGGCTGGAATCATTTAACCCTATTCATGGACGCCTGACAATCCACCATTCAAAAGATGATATTTATATTATCGATGATACCTACAATGCCAATCCAGCATCCATGTGTGCAGCTTTGGACAGTCTTAAACAGTTACGCCAGTCAAATAACAGTTATCTTGTTTGTGGAGATATGTATGAATTGGGTTCTGATACAAAAAAATATCACAAAGATGTCGGGCAGTATGCAACACACTCTGGCATAACAGGTTTGTTTGCCACTGGACAGTATGCAGATGAAACCATCTGCGGCGCCCATACAGCTGGTTTGAATTCCAGTGCTTTGTACCAAGGATCTTTTGAAGAGATTGCCAGCACATTATCAATATTATTAAAGCCAGGAGACTGGATATTGGTTAAAGGATCACGCGCCATGAAAATGGAGCAACTTGTTGACCGATTGTTAAGCAATTGCTAACGCCATCATCCTGAACAGATTAGGAAAGATCAGATGATTTATTATTTTCTTTATCCCTTACACACCTATTTTTCAGCGTTTAACCTTTTTCGTTATATTACATTCAGAACCATTTATGCCACAATTACAGCAATGGCGATTTGTTTCTTTTTAGGCCCATATTTCATACAAAAATTACGTCATTTGCAGATTGGACAATTTATCCAGGAAGATGGGCCTGAGTCTCACCGGTCTAAGGCAGGAACACCCACAATGGGAGGAACGCTCATTCTTTTTTCAGTCATCGTATCAACACTTTTGTGGGGTAATCTTTCAAACAGTTATGTCTGGATTATCTTGATGGTTTTGATGGGATATGGTGCCATTGGATTTTTGGATGATTACATGAAAGTCACCAAACGTCAAAATTTAGGATTGACTGCCAGAAGAAAATTTATTTTACAAACAGGCATTGCATTCCTTGCCGGTTTATTAATCTACATGAATCCAACCTTTGACACCCGTGTGACAATTCCGTTTATCAAACAGTTTTCTCCGGATTTAGGCCCTGCATATGTGTTATTTGCAATGTTCGTTATTGTGGGAACATCCAATGCTGTCAACTTGACTGATGGCCTTGATGGGTTAGCTATCGGGCCAGTAACAATAGCCGCCGTTACCTATATTATTTTTGCTTATGTGGCCGGTCATGTTAAAATTGCTGAATATCTTCAAATTCATTATGTTGCAGGATGTGGTGAATCTGCCGTATTTTTGGGAGCGCTTGCTGGTGCAGGCCTTGGCTTTCTTTGGTACAATACATATCCAGCGCAGGTGTTTATGGGGGACGTTGGTTCTCTGCCATTGGGTGCTGTTCTTGGCGTTGTGGCGGTCATAACAAAGCAGGAAATATTACTGGTTCTGGTGGGTGGATTATTTGTCATTGAAACCCTGTCAGTCATTTTACAGGTTGGATTTTTTAAAATGACCAATGGGAAACGAATATTCAGAATGGCCCCCATACATCATCACTTTGAACTCAAAGGCTGGCCTGAACCGAAAGTTATTGTCCGGTTTTGGATTATTGCGATGATTCTTGCGATGGTATCGCTGAGTTCATTGAAAATTCGATAAGGATAAGTGTTAGATATCAAAACACCGCATGATTGAAAAAAATTTTGCCTACCAGAAGATGGTCTTCATTCTTAATTATTGTTGTAATGCCGACAGCGGTGTGATACACACCGAAATTTCATTAAACATTTTTTAAGAATATTCGGCTAAAGAATGCCGTGCGATAATGTTTTTTTTCACTGCATTCTTTTTGTTCAATAAAGGAGGAACGAATCAATGAAAAAGACTTTTTTTTTATTAACCTTTTTATTCACAACACTGTGTTTACTGATTTCAATTCATGCACAAGAAGATATGGTTGAAATCGACAATTCTGTATTTGAGACACCTCAACGACCGGCGGCTATTTTCAAGCATGATTCTCATAATGAAAAAGCAGGCCTTGAAGACTGTGCCTTATGCCATCATGTATATGATGAAAAGGGCAATCTCAGCGAAGGTCAATCTTCAGAGGATTCTAAATGCGCTGACTGTCATGCAATAAAGGCATCAGGATCAAAACCAGGCTTGATGAAAGCCTTCCATTTAAACTGCAAGGGGTGCCATCTGGCAAAGAAAGCCGGACCCATTTTATGCGGTGAATGCCATAAAAATAAAGATAAATAACCGGTTAATAATAATGTAATTATTGGGCAATCGTCGAATTTGTTTTTCTTCCAGAGTCTTCGGTTGCCCTTTTTTTATCCAAAAAAAGAAAAAAAACATTCATTAGCTTCTCATGACTTGAATTCAATGCATACAGATTCAAGTTTTCTCCTTTTGACAAAAAAGCATAATTAGAGTATAAATCCTTTCTTAAATACAAAACGCATAAATTCGCTACACAATTTCAAATCAAATCAAAAATCAAACAACTTTTACATAATTACTGTGACCTTGTTTTCAATCTATTTTTCCACTCGAAAGGAGATAACGATGCCAGTACCTATCATGAAACCTGAGATTAGAATCATCCTGGATGATTCTACATTTAAAGCCAACCTTTATAAGATGGTTCAAAAAATGGTGAGTACCGAAATTCATTCAAATATTGATATTGAACGAAGATTCAATACACTTGAAAATGGAAACTCCCAGCTTATAGACGCTGTCCGAACATTGGAAACAAATATAATCGTCTACCGTGAAGACACAAGAGACTTCATGAATAGAATTTGTAAGGAAAATGAAAACTTCCGGCAAGAAATCAATACAAAATTAGATACGTTTCGACATGAAATTACAGAATCAAATAATCAATTTAGACAAGAAATCAAAGAATCAAATGATCAATTTAGACAAGAAATCAAAGAATCAAATGATCAATTTAGACAAGAAATCAAAGAATCAAATGATCTGTTTAGAAAAGAAGTCAATATAAAATTCGACTTAATGGAAAAAAAATTCGATTCCATTGATAAAAAATTCGACTCCATTGATAAAAAATTCGACTCCATTGATAAAAAATTCGACTCCATTGATAAAAAATTCGACTCCATTGATAAAAGGTTTGAAGCAATAGACAGGCAGTTTATTGAAATCCACAAAGCCATCAATCGGATGACAATTTTTTTTATAAGTGGTCTTGGAACGATCGTTCTTTTGTCCAAAATAATAGATAAGATACTGTAAATCAAAAGAGTGTAACCAAAATTGCTGGTGAAAAAAAATTTTTGCTCATTCTTTTTAAACCAGAATTACACTGAAAATGTTTTCAAGCTATTTTTCCACTCGAAAGGAGATAACGATGCCAGTACCTATCATGAAACCTGAGATTAGAATCATCCTGGATGATTCTACATTTAAAGCCAACCTTTATAAGATGGTTCAAAAAATGGTGAGTACCGAAATTCATTCAAATATTGATATTGAACGAAGATTCAATACACTTGAAAATGGAAACTCCCAGCTTATAGACGCTGTCCGAACATTGGAAACAAATATAATCGTCTACCGTGAAGACACAAGAGACTTCATGAATAGAATTTGTAAGGAAAATGAAAACTTCCGCCAAGAAATCAATACAAAATTAGATACGTTTCGACATGAAATTACAGAATCAAATAATCAATTTCGACAAGAAATCAAAGAGTCAAATAATCAATTTAGACAAGAAATCAAAGAGTCAAATGATCAATTTAGACAAGAAATCAAAGAATCAAATGATCAATTTAGACAAGAAATCAAAGAATCAAATGATCAATTTAGACAAGAAATCAAAGAATCTAACGATCTGTTTAGAAAAGAAGTCAATATAAAATTCGACTTAATGGAAAAAAAATTCGATTCCA
>PEAL01000384.1 GCA_002753725.1 Deltaproteobacteria bacterium | reverse complement strand
ACGTGGCGTGATAACATCCGCATTGATCAAGAAGCTGTCGCTGCATATATTGGTGGCGAACTGGCTCCAAATGCGGGTGCACATTCCGGTCGTGATTGGGGTGCATTTGATATTCAAAAAGAAGTCATTGGCCTTTGCCCGACCAAGTGTATGGCATTGGAAGATGGCAAGTTGAAAATCAATAACAAAGAATGTACCCGATGTATGCATTGTATCAACACAATGCCAAGAGCGTTGAGAATTGGAAATGATCGTGGTCTTTCTATTCTTGCTGGCGCCAAGGCACCGATCCTTGATGGTGCACAAATGGGATCTTTGCTGGTACCATTTATCAAAGCAGAAGAACCTTACGACGAAATCAAAGAAGTGATTGAAAGCGTTTGGGATTGGTGGATGGAAGAAGGTAAAAACCGTGAACGTCTGGGTGAACTGATGAAACGTCAGGGATTCCAAAAACTTCTTGAAATGACCAATATCACACCTGTTCCACAACACATTCAAGAACCTCGTTCCAATCCATATATCTTCTGGAAAGAAGAAGAAGTTGACGGCGGATGGGAACGTGACGTAACCGAATACAGAAAACATCATCAGAGATAGGGGGATCAACAAATGGCATTTATATCTTCAGGGTATGATCCTGAAAATCCAATGAAGGATAGAATCACTGATATTGGACCTCGAAAATTTGACGAATTCTATCCTCCGGTTATTAAAGATAACAAAGGCAAATGGCTATATCATGAAATCATTGAACCCGGGGTTCTGGTTCATGTATCTGAAACCGGCGATGAAGTGTATACGGTTCGTGTGGGTGGCTGTCGTTTAATGAGTGTTTCACACATTCGAGAAATTTGTGAAATTGCTGATAAACATTGCGATGGTTATGTTCGATGGACCACACGTAATAATATTGAATTCATGGTTGACAGCAAAGAAAAAGTCGAGCCATTAAAACAAGATCTTCTGTCCAGAAAACAAGTCGGTGGTGGGTACAAATTTCCAGTGGGTGGCACTGGTGCTGGTATCACCAATATTATTCATACACAGGGATGGATTCACTGTCATACACCGGCAACAGATGCTTCTGGACCGGTTAAAGCTGTTATGGATGATCTGTTTGAAGATTTTGGAAAAATGCGCATGCCCGCTCAGGTTAGAATTTCTCTGGCCTGCTGTTTGAACATGTGTGGTGCTGTACATTGCTCTGATATTGCTATTTTAGGATATCACCGAAAACCACCCATGCTGGACCATGAATATTTGGACAAAATGTGCGAAATTCCTCTGGCTATTTCTGCCTGTCCCACCGCTGCTATTAAACCGGCAAAAGTGGAAGTTGGCGGAGCAACACTGAAAAGTGTAGCGGTTAACAATAGCCGATGTATGTTCTGTGGTAACTGTTATACCATGTGTCCGTCAATGCCGCTTTCTGATAAAGAAGGTGACGGTATTGTACTGATGGCTGGTGGGAAAGTTTCCAACAGAATTAGTAACCCGAAATTCTCCAAAGTTGTTGTTGCCTTCCTGCCCAATGAAACACCTCGTTGGCCATCAACAGTCAAAACCATCCGACAGATGGTTGAAGCATATGCGGCAGATGCCAATAAATACGAACGTCTGGGGGACTGGGCTGAAAGAATTGGCTGGGAACGTTTCTTTGACAAATGTGAACTGGAATTTTCACATCATCTTATTGATGATTTCCGTGATCCAGCATATTATACCTGGCGTCAGACAACGAACTTTAAGTTCTAAATTTTTTTGAAACATTTCAGGATGATATCTAATTTCAGATATCATCCTGTATAAATATGAAAGAGGCAAAACATGGATCAAAATGAAGCTGCCCAAAAGGTCATCGATGAATTAATGAAAAAACAAAAATCCAAATCAAAATTTTATTTTAATGATTTGGCTAAAATCCTGGATGAAAAACCAAGAGCCGCAAAAAAAGTTATCAACCAAATGGTTCAAGACCGACAATTGGAATATTGGTCAAGCGGAAGCACAACCATGTATGGCCTTCCAGGAACAGGCAAACAGGCTGCGGCTGAACACGAAGATTAAACATCCTCTTGTTTTGCCATTGATACAGGAGAGATGAACAAATGCTTTTGCGCACGATATTATTTTAATGAAATACCCACGAATTATTGTCTCCGCTCTGAGTGGCGGCTCTGGAAAAACAATTACTTCGCTGGGTATTGTGTCCTCATTAAAAGCAAAAGGTCATGCCATCTCTCCTTTTAAAAAAGGCCCGGATTATATTGATGCTGGCTGGCTATCCCTTGCAGCCGGCCAGCCCTGCTACAATTTAGACACCTTCCTTATTTCTGCAAACAACATCATCGAACTCTTCAAAACACACACCCAAAATGAATCCATTGCTGTTATTGAAGCCAACCGTGGCATTTATGACAGTATTGATGCTGAAGGATCTACCAGTACGGCTGAATTGGCCAAACTGATCAATGCGCCTGTCATTCTTTGTCTGGATTGCACAAAAACCACCAGAACTCTTGCAGCTCTTGTCTATGGATGCATGAAATTTGATCCTGATGTTATTTTTTCAGGTGTTGTTTTGAACCGGGTGGCAGGGGCAAGGCATGAAGGTATTATTCGAAAATGTATTGAAACCCATACAGGTATTCCGGTCATCGGAGCCATTCCCAAATTAAAAGAAAATATGTTTCCCGAGCGTCATATGGGCCTGGTTCCTTCACCAGAACATCACTGGGCAGACAATGCCATTGATTCTGCAAAAGCAATCGCTGAAAAATATTTGGATTTAACCGCGATCTGTCATATTGCGGATAGTGCTGGATGTTTAAAACAGGAGGAGCATAGCAACTCTTTACATCCACCATTAATAAAAAAAAGAACAAAAAAATATATAAAAGTTGGTGTCGCCAGAGATGCTGCCTTTCAGTTTTATTATTCTGAAAATTTGGAAGCTTTATCCAATGAAGGTGCGGAACTGGTATTTATTCGCCCAATGGACGATCCTGAATTACCAGATCTGGATGCTTTGTATCTTGGTGGTGGATTTCCAGAGACTCAAGCCAGACAGCTTGAAAACAACCACTCCTTTAGAATATCACTTCAAAAGGCTGTTCATTCAGGTCTGCCTGTTTATGCGGAGTGTGGGGGATTGATGTATTTAGGAAAAAGCGTCATTGTTGACGAAGAACCTTATGAGATGGCCAATATCTTTTCAATTGTATTTGATTTGTCCCATCGGCCAATAGCTCATGGATATTCGATAATCACCGTTGATCAGTCGAACCCGTTTTTCCCTATTGGCACTAAAATTCGTGGTCATGAATTTCATTACTCGCGCGTTGTTGAGTGGAATAAAAATAAAGATGATCGATTGACATTTCATGTCTCACGAGGAAAGGGCTTTTTTGAACACCGCGATGGTCTGTGTTGTCATAATGTTCTGGCTGCCTATACGCATGTCCATGCATGGGGAACACCGCAATGGGCATCAGGATTTATTCGTGCAGCAAAGGCCTATCAGGCACAAAAAAAGGGATTATGAATAAATCATAATCCCTTGTTGCTTTCTGGTAGGCACGATTGGACTTGAACCAACGACTTCTACCGTGTCGGGGTAGCGCTCTCCCACTGAGCTACGTGCCTTAATGAATAAGAGAGGCTTCTATCATTTCATCAAATAAAAATCAAGAAAAAAATAACATATCAAAAAACGTAGTAATATGAACAACTAAATGCCAGCTTTTTCACGGATTAAATCTGCTTTATTTGTATTTTCCCACATTAAGTCCGATTCTGTACGACCAAAATGTCCATACGCTGCTGTTTGTGCAAAAATAGGACGAAGCAGATCCAGATATTCGATAATCGCTGCAGGTCTCAAATCAAATACGTCACGAATAATTTCCTGAACGCGAGCTTCTGGAATTTTACCCGTTCCCATAAGATCAACATTGATCGAAACCGGTTCTGCAACACCGATAGCATAAGCGACCTGAATTTCACATTTTTTTGCAATACCTGACGCGACAATATTTTTGGCAATGTGACGCCCCATGTATGATGCACTTCGATCAACTTTCGAAGGATCTTTTCCTGAAAAGCAGCCTCCACCGTGGCTTCCCTGACCGCCGTAGGTATCGACAATAATTTTTCTACCGGTCAGACCACAGTCACCCATTGGGCCACCAACCACAAACCGTCCTGTAGCATTGATTAAAAACCGGGTATCACCATCAACCATTTCTCTGGGAATAACTTTTCGAATCACTTCATCAATAATAGCTTCTTTGAGTTCATCATGACTGATATCTGGTTTATGCTGTGTGGCAATAACAATAGTGTCCACACGTTTGGGGGTACCATTTTGATATTCAATGGTTACCTGAGATTTACCATCAGGCCGTAAAAAATCAAGGCCGCCATTTTTTCGAACCTGTGCCATACGTTTGCACAATTTGTGAGCATAAATAATTGGCATGGGCATTAATTCTGGAGTTTCATCGCAGGCATAACCAAACATCAACCCCTGATCTCCCGCGCCCTGATCTTTGAAAAGGCCCTGCCCCACATTTACCCCTTGTGCAATATCTTCAGATTGATGGTCAATGCTGGTCAAAACCGAACAGGTTTTCCAATCAAATCCCATTTGTGAGGAATGATAACCGATTTCTTTGACACGATCTCTGGCAATTTGCGGCATATCCACGTAGCAACTGGTTGTAATTTCACCGGCAATAAAAATAAGTCCTGTGGTTACCAGTGTCTCGCAGGCAACGCGGCAGTTTTTGTCTTGAGATATTATTGCATCAAGAATTGAATCGGAAATAGCATCTGCAACTTTGTCCGGATGACCTTCGGTTACAGATTCAGAGGTAAATAAATATTTTTCACCATTCATATTAAGACTCCTTTAAAATAATTCGCATCATTAGAATGAGCTGTTTAATGATGCATTCCTAAAAAAAAATACTTGCCTATCAATAATGCATTCAAAACCAGATAGCAAAAACTTTTTTTATTAATTATTGAAAAAATCTCTCCTAGTTTACTTAATTG
>PEAL01000383.1 GCA_002753725.1 Deltaproteobacteria bacterium | reverse complement strand
CTGGCAGAGGAACATGATGCACAGGAACTTGTTCCCGCAGAGCTACTGACAGTTTGACCGCCATTGCCTTTACTGAAAAATCCACACGTTGATAACAATCGTTGAACATCGTTTGTCTGGCAATCCGGACAAAAAGGTTTTTCATTTCGAAACATCAAGAGTTCAAAATCTTTATCACATTGTTTACAATGAAACTCATAGATTGGCATAATATTTTCTTCCTATCAAATTAGTCAAATACTAAAGCTAAAGAATGCTTGATTAAATAACGTTTCCATTTGAAGTCCCTTGGATGGAGTCCTAAAGCTTTAGCTTTGGGAATTCCTTATCCCTTGGATGGAGTCCCAAAAAGGGGAACTTATTTTTCGAACATTCCTAAGAATCATTTTTTATGGCACATCCAACTCCGATCTGTCCGCATAATAATCTAAAACTTCTGGATTTGACAGAGCATCTTTATTGGTTACGGCCTGATGATGGATAACTTTTTTTACAGCCAATTCAACTTTTTTCATATTCAGCGTATAAGGAATGGCCGGAACGTCAGCAATAACTGCCGGTACATGCCTGGGAGAGGCCTGAGCCCGAATGGCTTTTTTGATTTTATCTTTGATCTCAGGAGTAAGGGCATAACCATCAGCCATCTGGACAAAAAGAACAATTCGCTCACTTTCCCCCCAATCCTGGCCCACAACAATGCTATCTGTTATTTCATCCAGTTGTTCAACGATACGATAGATATCTGCTGTACCAATGCGGACACCGCCAGGGTTCAATGTGGCATCAGATCGACCGTAAATAACAATTCCCCCATTATCGCGAATTTCAATATAATCACCATGACGCCATATGTTGGGATAAACGTCGAAATATGCACGATGATATTTTTGTCCATCTGGATCATTCCAAAAATGAATGGGCATGGATGGAAACGGTGCTGTGCAAACCAACTCACCTTTTTGATTTCTAACCGGTTGAGCATGGGTATCAAAGCAGTCCACTTTCATCGCCAATCCACGACCTTGAAGTTCCCCGCAGTATACTGAAGAAAGCGGATTTCCCAGTGCAAAACAACCATTTAAATCTGTTCCTCCGGATATGGATGCTAATTGAACATCCTCTTTTATATGTTGATACACAAAGTCAAAGCCTTCATTGGATAAAGGAGAGCCGGTGGATAAAATGGTGCGTAACGATTTTAAATTAAAGTGTTCTTTGGGTTTTAAGCCTGTTTTCTCAAGGGCAGAAATATATCCAGCACTTGTTCCAAAAACAGATATTCCAAGATCCTGAGTCATTTTCCACAAGACACCTGAATCCGGATAAAAAGGATGTCCATCATACAATACAAGTGTTGCACCGGTTGCCAGAGCACTGGTCAGCCAGTTCCACATCATCCAACCGCAGGTTGTAAAGTAGAACACTGTATCATCACGCTTGATATTCGTATGTAACATCAATTCTTTTAAATGATTAAGCAAAATACCGCCAGCACTTTGAACCATGCATTTAGGCAGCCCTGTTGTTCCTGATGAGTACATGATATATAAAGGATGATCAAAGGGTAGGGGTTCAAAATTAATCTCATCTGCCCTGTTCGATTGGATAATACTTTCATAGTCTACGGCAAGGGGATGAATGCTTGATGGATCAATGCCAAGCGATGCATATGGAATAATAATAATCTGTTGAATATTATTTAACTGAGTGGCGATTGATTTCAAGCGATGGGTCAAATCTATTGTCTTATCTTTAAAAATATACCCATCCGTTGTAAACAAAACTTTGGGTTGAATCTGACCAAAACGATCCAAAACACCTTTCTCTCCAAAATCAGGTGAACAGGATGACCATGTTGCACCTAAACTGGTTGCCGCCAGCATGGCAATAATTGTCTGAGGTATGTTCGGTAAATAACCAGCAATTCGATCTCCAGGTGTAATACCGAGCTGACGTAAATAATGCGATAGACAAGCAACATTTTTATACAATTCCGCATAAGTCAATTTTACCGGTAATCGATCTTCCCCTTTAAAAATCAATGCTGTTCCATCATCACGAAAACGCAGCAAATTTTCAGCAAAATTGAGTTTTGCCCCCTCAAACCAGCGTGCGCCTGGCATTTTAGTGACATCATCTATAACGTGTGTATATGGCGATGAATACTTGATAGTTGCATACTCCCAAAATTGTTCCCAAAATTCGGGGATATGATTCACAGACCACTGGTATAATTCTGGATAGTCATTTAATGGAGTCGTGTATTTTTTTGATATAATCTGCATGAAATCAGTCATATTTGATGATTTTACAAACGATTCCTCAGGCTGCCAGAGAAGCTTTGCCATTGTTCCTCCTCGTCAATTATTGCCAGTCTGATGGAAATTTTTGATCAGACGTTTCATTGAATTTTTCCTTGAGTGCTTTCAGGCCGGGCCGAGCATAGTGCATATGACCTTCTTTCAAGGTTCGGCCATTGATAATGGCTTCTGATCTTAGACGTCTGCCAATAGTTTTTTCCATCAGTCGCCCCAGCTGTAAAATACGATCGACAGTATAGCCATGTTCAATGCCCATTTCATCAATTTGAACCAACAAATCTTCAAGGGTAATCAATCCAACATAGCGGGGGTCATCGTAATAATATTCTCCTGTACCTCGGGTAGGGCAATCATCAAGGAAATTAGCAGGTTGCCCGCCCAGACCACCCAATGTGGCCTCAAAATGAGTAATTCCTGCCTGTAAAGCGGCCAGCACAGATGCCGATGCCACACGTTTGGTTTCATGAAAATGAGCGATATGAAGCTTTGTGTCTGGGATTTCATCCAGAATCATGGCAAAATACCGATAGACATCCGGTGCAGATGCGCTTCCATCATGGTCTGCATGTTCTATGTCGTCAGCACCAATGGCTAAAAACCGTTTGGTAAACTTAACCGCTTCTTTTAGTTCGGTTGCGCCACCGATGGGGCTTCCCCATATAGTACTGACTGTCCCACACATTTTAATTCCAGCATCATGGCACTTTTGAATACACCGTTCGATTTCTTTCCAATATGCGGGTAAAGTTGTTCCAGAGTTGGCGAAGTGGTGTTCTTCTTCAGTAGAAACCATCATCAATACGCGATCCGGCCCAATTCCCTGTTCTTTCAATTGAATGGCGCGATCCACTGATTTTTCTCGGATCGTAATGGCGGTCAAACAAATATCCGAAGGATCAATTCCTTTTTTCATGCAACGACTCTTAAAGCGATCGCTGCGTAAATGCTTAAAAAGCGTTTCAGCATCTTTAAACTGTGGCATTAAATATGGGTTACCCAAATTCGTGACCTCAATATTTCGGCAGCCAGCAAAAATCAGTTCTTCTAAATAGAAAATTTTAGCTTCCGTAGAAATGAATTTTTCTTCATGTTGCAACCCATCACGAATTGTAATATCACCAATCGTAACTTTTTTAGGCATTCTTGGAAATATTTTCCAGTAATCATATTCCGTCATTATTTCCTCCAATTATTTTTTCGAGAGTCGTAAGCTCTCGTGTTATCTCTTAAAATCTCAAATTACCAAAAGAGGGTTCGCCAATGGATGCAAGCAAGCTGACTTCAAAGGCCATGGCCAACCAATCTCGGATTTCCGAGAATTTCAGCACACGATCGTTTAAAAGTTTAGCCCCACAATAAAAGGGATGCGCTTCACCATCATATTTATCAATCATTTTTTGGCGGAAGGATTGCGTTTCCTCTTCAGACATGGCTTTGCCCCTGGCTTCGTGTTTCCGTTTTTCTATGGATAACAAAACGCCAGCAGCACTTCTGCCACTCATTACAGCTGTTCTACCCCGCATGGTAGAAAACAGAAAATGCGGACGATATGCCCGACCGCACATGCCATAATTGGCTGCTCCATTATCTGGTCCCATGACCAGCTGAATCCGAGGTGTTTGGACGCAGGATACCGAACGAACCATGTCGGAACCATATTTGCCAATGCCCATATGTTCGGATTCTGAACCCACCATATATCCTGGAGAATTTTGTATAAACAGCAAAGGCGTTTTTTCCTGACCGCACCGGATGATCCATTCTGTGGCTTTCCTGGCTGCTTCAGCAAAAATAATCCCCAGAGCATTGGATGCGACAACACCAATGGGAATGCCTTTAATCCGAATTTTTCCGGTAATGATATTATCGCCTCGCCCAGGAGCATAATTTTTTTTGAATTCGATAAAATGACTGTCATCAGAAATAGCTTCGATAACTTTACGCCCATCAATGCCCTGGTACACATCTTTTGGCATCAGATCATACAATGTTCCTTCAGGAAATAAAGGCGGTTTTTCTGCATAACGATGTGTTTTTAGACTTTGGGGTGAATCCAGGCATAACATTTCTCTGACACGTTCAATGGCATCATCCTGAGACTTGCAGAAATGATCAGCCCCGCCTGAAACATGTGTATGAACATAAGCCCCACCAAGATCTTCGGCTGAAATTTCTTCTCCAGTTGCCATTTTAACCAGAGGAGGTCCGCCTAAAAATGAATAGGACATTTGATCGATCATCACCGATTGACAGGCCATGAAAACCATATATGCACCACCGGCTGTATTTCCGCCAGTACTCATGGTAATTTGCTTTAAGCCCTGTGCTGACATACGCGCCATGTTATAAAACATGGAACCAAAATGTTGATCATCGGGAAAAACATCTGCCTGCATAGGCAAAAAAGCGCCACCAGAATCGGCAATGTAAACACAATTTAATCGACATTGTGTGGCAATGGCTTGTGCGCGCATATGTTTTTTGAGTGTAATAGGAAAATATGTTCCTGCTTTGACACGGCTGTCATTGGCAAAAATCATAACCCAGTTGCCATGAATTTTACCCAATCCAGTTACCAGTCCACCACACGGCACGTCGGTAATTCCCGGATAGTCAACGCCAAACCCCGCAATACGGCTCAATTCGTAAAACAATGTTCCAGGATCAATGAGTTTTAGAATTAATTCGCGAACGGGTTGTCTTCCCTGACGGGCAAGCACTTCAATACCTTTTTCACCTCCGGGAAATACGGCTTTTTTCAC
>PEAL01000382.1 GCA_002753725.1 Deltaproteobacteria bacterium | reverse complement strand
TCATCAATATCTTTACCAGTGGTATTTTGTTGAAAACCAAGGGAGCCGGTCAAATCAAAATCATTGATTCCCAGAATGCTTGCTGAACCGCTGATATCAAGGCCATAAAGGCCATCATTATAAATAATCATACCCAGCTTGCCATCATGAAGCAGCACACCGGCGGCATCTGGATTGATTTCACCATCAATTTTAGCCGGGCCTTTGCCCATTAAAACTTCGATACCAGATGCGCCCAAAATAAGATTATCTTCGTTCATTTCAAATGCAAATCCGCCAGAAAGTGTAACAGCGCCATTTGCAATACTTAAATCGACTATTCCGCCTAAAGCAATGGAAGCATCTTCATTAAATACAATTGGAATGGAAAGCGTATTATCAGGATTATCCGGATCAGGAACTGTTATGGTTTGATCCACAACACCAGCATTATTCATTTTCAACTCAAGGCTGCCATCAATGCCAAGTCCGGGGATTCCAACCAGTGATGCATCCCCTGCAGCATAAAGAGACATATTTGTATTTGTTTTGGAATTATCATCAGGAGAAAGAACCAGGCCAAATTGTGTATTATTAACCAGAACACCCAGGTCATCGCCATCATCATAAGGTGCATTGCCATTACCCAGGAATATATCACTACCCCCGGCACCGATCAGCAGTTCATTGTCTCCGGATTTTTCTATGCTGAAACTGCCATCCACAATAAAATTTTCAATACCCAGGGATAATAAGCCTTCAGCTCTTTGCAATTGTCCTTTATTGCCATCAAAATCCAGTGTAACCGATTTTTCGCCAGTATTGACATTCAGTGGATTTTCCGACCAATGGACAACAGTGTCGTCATCAGCACTCTTATTGATGGCTACTTCAATGGCACCTGCTGAAATGTCTATCCCTTGAATTCCATCAAATTCAGAATTTTTTGCTTTGGCTTTTAAACTGACCCATGATCGATCATCACTGTTATCGGTAGGCCGCATCAGTGCCAGCGCCAGTGCCATATCATTCAGATTAAATCCCAGAGGATTTTCCTGGTCTGGTAATCCTGCAAAGGCATTTATTTCAGATGCGCCAATGGTCATCATATCAACTGAAACTGTTGAGCTGTCACTCAGGGTAATTTCCTGTGATGATTTTTCAAATGCAATGTTTCCTTCAAAGGTAACAAAATTATAGAGATTTAAATTCATTGAACCTTCAATGGAAAGGAGTCCGCCCCTGTCACCATCAAAATCAAGTGTCATGGTGTCGTTTACAACAGTGATATCCATTGGTTTATCAGTAAAATCCAGGACAGTGGTTGTATTTTCTGCTAAGGCCTGGTTGATGGCAATTCCAATGTTATTGGCATCAATACTGATACCTTCCATACCAGGGGCAGTAAATTGCGGATTGTTAACATTGGCTTTTAAGCTTAACCATGAATGTTCAGTGTCATCTGCTGAATTGGCAATGGCCATAGCAAAGTTTACGTCCTCAAAGCTAAAGCCCAGTGCTGTGGGAGAATCAAGGGGATCACCTGTTCCTGCAAAGGCAGAAACTTCAGTTGCGCCAATTTTCATGATATTGGCTAAAATTGACGTATTATCATTCAGGTCAATCATTTCTGTGGATTGTTCGTAAGACAGACTTCCATGGGCATGAAAGAAATTAAACAATTCCATGTCAAATGTACCTGATGCCTGCAAGTATTTTCCTTTTTGACCATCAAAATCAAGGGTAATACTGGTGTCAGGGCCTGTATTGACAGTAAATGGATTATCCACAAAATGGGCACAATAGTCACTATCAATTCCGCGATTAATAGATATTTCAAAATCAGAGACAGTAAGATCAAGGTTATCCATACCAGTCAGTCCGGCATTTCCTGCCCTGGCTTTTACACTTAAATACCGCGAAGTACTTTCAATGGATGACATCAAAGCCATACCAACGTTAACATCATTAAGGACAAAACCTTTTCCTGTGCCATCATCCTGATTTCCAATTCCAACAAAGGCATCCAGTCCGGATGCCCCAAATGTCATGACATTCATCAATTCTGTGTTGATTTCGTCTTCCTGATTCACTGTTCCGGCATCAATCTCTTGTATCGCTTTTTCAAAGGCCAGATTTCCTTTAATCTTGAAGAAATCAAACATATTAAAATTCATCAAGCCTGAAATTTTTATTACTTCACCCTGTGATGCATCAAAATCAAGGTCGATCATGTTTCCATTGCCAGTATTTATTGTATATGGACTGTCTGCAAAATGTGCCACCGCATCACCATCACTTGTCTGATTCAACTCAGCCTGAATATTTTCACCAGAGACATTCATACCATCAATACCCACAAAACCAACACTGCCGGTTGCTTTCAAGCTTGTATAGTGTACGTTGGTGGATGAGGATTTCATGAGCAGCAGGCCAAAACCAGCATCTGTTAACGACAGTCCCATTTGATTGTTTTCAGCGTCAGTCAATCCTGCAAATATATTCACCTGTGATGCGCCAATTTTGAACAGTTCCATATTTTCTGTTGTGGTTTCACCTTGAATATTTTTAACTGAAATATCTTCAGTTGCGGTTGACAGGGCAAGGTTTCCATCAATGGTGAAAAAATCAAAAAGATTGACTGTCATGTGACCATCAATGCTTTGAATGGGGCCATTTTCTGTGTCATAGTTTAATTCATAGGTACGATCACCGCCTGCATTAATGGCCAGGGGCTGATCACTTAAATGGAGTAAGGTGTCGTCAGTTGCACTAATATTCAGTTGAACAGCAATGTCACTTCCGGAAATTTCAAAATTTTCATACCCTTGAATTCCAATATAACCTGCGGTGCCATCAAATGCGATCCATGATCGATTATCTTCATTTACTGAGGGTTTGGCATATGCCATTCCAAAATCAATGTCATTTAGAATAAATCCCATGCTGTTGTCAGTGTTTTCCGGATTGCTGAAACCTGCAAATCCGCTGATATCAGTGCCAGCCAGGGTTAAAACATCAGCTTCAATTTCTTCATCAGTATTTAAGGTTAAACTTTCTTTTCGTGTGGCTATTGCTATTTTTCCGGATGCTGTCAGAAAATCGGCGATATTAAACCGGATGTCGCCTTCAGCAATAACAATGGGGCCTAAAGCACCATCAAAATCAAGGGAAATCTCATAATCAAGTCCACTGTCAACAATCAATGGATTATTTGAAAAGTCAGCAACCACATTGCTGCCAGCATCGTCAATGTTAATTTCAACATTGAGATTTTCAACCCCAATATCAAGCCCTGGAATGTTGACCAGTCCTACTTGTGTTGCAAAAGCTTTAACAGCACTCCATGATCGGCCATCAACAGTGGAATCCATCAAAGCAAGGGCAAAATTTACTTCCTGTAATTCAAAACCCATTGCATTGGGGGTGGTTGCCGGGCCATTGATTCCCACAAAAACCTGAACATCATCAGAGCCGCTGACAACTGTATAATCTGCTTTAATAGTGGAACCATCGCTTAACAAAAGGTCATTGGTATAGGATTCAACTGAGAAGTTTCCATCAACATAAAAGAAATCATAAATTTTGATGGTCATGCCGGCCTCAACCTTGAACATATCACCCAACAGTCCACTGATATTCAATACAACAGATGTTTCCGGCCCGGTGTTGATTTCTAAAGGATTATCACTATAATGAACAACTTGATCAGTATCCATGCCCTGATTGATTAAAACAAGCGCATCAGAGCCAACTACATCAATGCCATCCGCAGTCATGACGAATTCTTCAGCATTTGCGGTTAAGGTTAAAAAAGATCCTTCAACCAATGGATCTGAAATCATGGCAAAGGCGATATCAACGTCAGTCATTGAAAATGAAACACTTCCCTGTTGGGCACTGGCTGAAAAATCTTCCAGTCCGACAGTCATCACGTTCATTTTGTGGGTTTCAACATTGCCATCAGTCTGCATGATATCAACATCACGTCTTGCATGTTCAAATGCCACACTGCCTTCTGTCTGGAAAACATTAAAAAGGTTGATCGTGCTGTATGTTTCAATGGACATTGAATTGCCTTCGTCACCATCATAATCCAGAGTTGTTTGGGAATCGGGCCCAAGTTGAATTTCAAGTGGATCACTGGCAAAATCAATGACATTCTGATCGTCGTTTTGTACAAGATTTATGTTTACACCAATATTTTGTGCGTTGATTTCAATATCATCACTGCCGATAAAACCAGCCTGATCTGCATTTGATTTTAATGCTGTCCATGATCTTTTATCAGCTGAATCTTTTGGTGTAATCAATGCCATGCCAAAGTTTGCGTTATCCACATTAAAGCCTAAGGCATTGTCAGAATCTTTTGGACCGATGCCGGCAAATACATCTATATCACTGGCACCCACTGTAAATAGACTGGCTTCAACAATTGATTCATCAGCTAAAGTAAAATCTCGGTTGTACTTTTCAAAAGCCATCTGGCCAGAGGCGTGGAAAAAGTCAAACAGATTGATTTCAACATCCCCCTCAAGCTGCATCAATGCGCCAGATGATCCGGCAAAATCAAATACAGTCACTTGATCTGCAACCTGAACTTCCAGAGGCTCCAGGGCAAAATCAATGACATTGTCTTTATTGTCATCACCATCAACGCGGTTCATATGAATCATAAAATCGGAAATGGAGGCATCCATGCCATCAACACCAATAAAACCGCCCTGATCCATATCTGCCTTAAGGGCAACCCAGGATCTGTTATCCTGAGAATCTTCAGGTTTCAGCATGGCAAGGGCAACACTGGCATTATTAAGAGATAATCCAATGGCACCCTCACTATCAGAGGGACCATTGATACCGGCAAAAATATCAACATCAATGGCATTGACAGCAAAAAGATGGGTATCAACACTGGTGCCATCATTTAAATTAACTGTTTCTGATGATGACTCAAATCCAAAGAAACCTTCCATAAATACAAAGTCTGAAATTCCCAATGACAGATCTCCTTCAATGTGCATCAACTGGCCATGGCTGCCATCAAAGTTGAATGTCACTGGTTTCTCACCGCCAATATCGAATTCCAGAGTTTTTTGGCTGTAAT
>PEAL01000381.1 GCA_002753725.1 Deltaproteobacteria bacterium | reverse complement strand
TGAACTCATCATTTCCATACCGGGCAATGTAATCTTTGTTTCTCAAACTGCTTTTGATTTTCCGACCAATCTGCGCAAGGCACGTGTTTGCTGCTGTGTATCCAAAAGAATGGGTGATTTCTCGAAAGTCATCAATATCAAATAGAATTAAAGAAAAAGCCTGATTATTTTTTCTAAAGCGTTGCATTTCATCGGTCAGGCGACGTTCAAATGCGCGTCGATTGTAAATTCCTGTTTGTGCATCAACTAAAAGTTCTGTTTCCAAAAAACGGGTACGATTTTGAAGTTGTGAGATTTCTTTTTTTAATTGATCAACGGTTTTGTTCATTTCTGACACATTTCCCGAAACAGCGCCTGGAAGCTGAATGGATTGAGACACAATCGGTGCATTTTTTTGCGAAAGGGGGGGGGGAATGCCCAGTTTCTTTTTTAGATGAGCCCAAAAAGTGGCAAATTTACCAGATGGTCGGCTATCGCCCATAGATCCCTCCTTTTGTTGGATATCATCAACCATTTCACTTGCAATTTGTTCAAACATGCGAGCTGATCCCTGAATGCCCGTGCCGTTTTTCTCTATTTTGTCATCACCGTCGGTTTCAGTTTCTTGAATTTTTTCGTTTACAATGCTGGCATATTGTTTAAAAATATCCAGGAATGCTTGAACCAGAATAAAAAAATGTGGGGAAAAAGGGGCTTGCTGAATTTTTTTTGTTAACTCAGATGCTTTCTGTGCTTCAGTTTCTGGGAAGGCCATTTGAAATTCAGCCAGTGTAATTAAAAGCAACTCTTTGAAAGCATCAAAAATATTTTGACTTTGCGGGCTCTCCGGGTCAAGATTTTCTGCGCCTGTTGTAATGGGTGCCTCTTCCTGTAAAGAAACGTTTTGAAGTGTTGTGATAACTTTGTTCATACGGGAGATACTGGCACGTTCGTTCATCAATTTTTTCAATCGATCAAACAGGCCATAATACACACGATTTTCAGATGTTCGCAATAAATTCATAAACAGAACAATAATTCGAATAAAAAAGTTTTCCCGCTCAAGAGATTCATCTTCCTGGCAGGCCAGATGTTTTTCGTATTTGTTTCGCTGTACTGTAAGTTTATCTAATTGTTGTTGAAGCTCATTATATGCCTTTTGCATCCGCAGATATTCTTCTTTTCGGGAAATCTTTCCGCCGGTGGAAAATCGTTCTTCTTCCCAGAGGGCAATTTTCTGAAGTTTTCCCAATAAACGATCCATTTCTTTAAGATCATCACCAGGTATTAATAAACTGCGAAGTTGATCCAGGGTTTCAAAATAGGCTTGATTGTCTGGGGTTCGAAGCATGCTGATCAGGACGGCAATGCTGCGTTTATAAAACTCATTGAGTTCAAAGTCCAGATTTTTTACTGAGGAAATTTGTTTTTCAAAATAATGTTTTT
Source organism: Deltaproteobacteria bacterium (assembly GCA_002753725.1). GTDB lineage: Bacteria > Desulfobacterota > Desulfobacteria > Desulfobacterales > Magnetomoraceae > Magnetomorum. Next base: position 3,675 of record PEAL01000381.1, on the reverse strand, counting down.
GACTGGAAAGCGTTTCAAGTTCCTGGGTTAAATCCCCTTTTGTTTCCTCAAGCTTTTGAATTTTATTTTCCAAAAGATCAAACTGTTTTTGGCGGGCAATTTTATCCCATACGCGCTTAAATTTTGGATTTTCAATAAAAAAGGCGGTTAAATTTTTGGCATTTATTTTTTCACTCTGGGCGTTGAGTCGCCTGTATGCCTGGTTAACCACATCAACCAGCGGCGATATTTCTTTTTCCCATGGATCTTTTTTTTTCATCGATTTTTCTTCTTATTAAGTATTATTGCATAGAAACAGGAATGTTTTCCTTTAATTTTTGGAAAAAATAATATTTTCGTCAACGGGTCCCAATAAAGCCATAGCCATATGATCCATATGCAGGATATCCTGCGCCATGCTTTGAATTTCAACAGGTGTTACACGGTCAATATATTTAATTATTTCTTCGATAGGAATATATCGGCCATAAAACAACTCTGTTTGTGCCAGTCTTACCATCTGATTGTTAATACTTTCTTCGGATAACTGTATGGTCGCTTTTGCGTATTCTTTGGCCTCTGAAAGCGTTGATTCGGATATTTCTGTATTGATCAGTCTGTCAAGTGTCTGATGAACCAGACTTAAAGCTTCTTTGACTTTTGATGGTTCCAATGCCATAAAAATTGTCTGCATGCCACTGTCTGTAAACATCAAGGGAGATGAGTACACAGTATATGCCAGGCCATGACGTTCTCTGATTTCCTGGAAAAGCATGGAACTCATGTTGCCTCCCAGAATAACATTGAGCAACGAGAAAGGGTATCTTTTGGAAGATTCCAGCGAGTAACCTTTCCCTCCCAGACAGACATGTACTTGTTCTAAATCCCGATACTGGACCGTTTTTTTTGATACAGGGGCAGGCGGTTGTCGTTCAATTGTATTTTCCTGAGCCGGAATGCGACCAAAGGCTTTTTCTAATCGTTCAACAATGGGGTCGTGATTTAGCTTCCCTGCCAGAGCAATAACTATTTTTTCCGGTGAGTACCGCTGTCTAAAATACGAACGGATGGTTGCCGAATCAAATGACTGGATGCTTTCACGGGTTCCTAAAATCGACCGTCCCATGGGATGGTCTCCCCAATAGGCTTTGCCTGTCAGATAATTGACATAGTCATCCGGATCATCTTCAAGCATTCTCAATTCCTGAAGAATCACCTGCCGTTCCCTGTCAATTTCTTGTGGATCAAAGGTGGATGATAATAGAATATCAAAAAGAATATCAATAATTTTTTCTAAATGCGTGTGATAAAATCTGGCAAAAAAGCAGGAATGTTCCATAGCGGTAAAAGCATTGGCATGCCCGCCAATAGCATCCAGTTCTTTTGCAATTTGATACGCGCTGCGAGACGTCGTTCCTTTAAAAATCATATGTTCGATAAAATGGGAAAGCCCGCTTTCATCAGTGGATTCATCGCGGGCGCCCACATTTATCCATACCCCCATGGCAATGGTCTGTACATGGGGGATATTTTTAGTAACGACTCGTATCGCGTTTCCGAGTAAGGTTTTGTGAATTGCCTGGTTCGTCATCGTTGTTTGCTGCTTTTTTACTTAAACGTATTTTTCCATCTCGACCGATTTCGATGACTTTAACCGAAATTATGTCGCCTTCTTTCACCACATCACGAACTTTGGCAATCCGCCGGTGTTCAAGTTGTGAAATATGTACCAAACCTTCAGTTCCAGGTAAAATTCTGACAAAAGCCCCAAAATCAGTGATTCGAACAACTTCACCCTCATAAATAGTTCCAACTTCGGGATCGGTTACAATTTCTTTGATGCGCTTCAATGCTTCATTGGCTTCTTCTTCACTCAATGCAGATACGCGAACCGTACCCGAATCATCAATATCGACTTTGCTATTGGTTTCACTCTGAATAGCACGAATGACTTTTCCGCCAGGTCCAATAATATCACGAATTTTATCCGGTTTGATTGTCAGGCTCAACACACATGGCGCATATGGAGATAATTCTGTACGAGAACTTTTAATGGTTTCCATCATTTTATTCAGAATAAACAAGCGACCTTCTCTGGCCTGTTCCAGGGCTTTTTCCAAAATTTCTCTGGAAATACCATGAATTTTGATATCCATCTGAACAGCAGTAATGCCATCTTTGGTTCCAGCAACCTTGAAATCCATATCTCCCATATGGTCTTCATCACCCAAAATATCGGATAAAATGACCACTTGATCGCCTTCTTTGATCAATCCCATCGCAATACCCGAAACCGCATCAGTAATAGGAACACCTCCATCCATTAATGCCAGACTGGCCGCACAGACGGTTCCCATAGACGAGGAACCATTAGATTCCAGGACTTCAGAAACAATACGAATGGTATAATCAAAGCGATCTTTTGATGGAATCACTTTATTGACCGCACGGGTTGACAATCCACCATGACCAATATCACGACGGCTGGGTGCGCCAACTCGTTTGACCTCACCCACAGAAAAAGGCGGAAAATTATAATGGAGCATAAATGGACGGAATTCATCTCCACTCAAAGTTTCTACGCGCTGTTCATCCGAGCTGGAACCTAGTGTCAATACGCCGAGTACCTGAGTTTCACCGCGCGTAAATAAAGCAGAGCCATGCGGGCGGGTTAGAACCCCCACTTCAGCACTAATGGGACGAATTTCATTTAACTGGCGACCACCAATACGTTTTCCTTCTTGAAGAATCATATTGCGCAAGAAATCACGTTGGATATCATGAAGGACATTTGAGATAAGCAATGATTGGTCAGCGTATGCATCTCCAAGGCTCTCAAGCACATCTGTTTTGATCTTGAAAAGCACTTTGTGTCGGTCTTTTTTATCAGCAATTGTCAATGCTTCTTTTGTACGTGTCAGGGCCAGAGTTTTAATTTTTTCAAGTAAGGCATCATCAATTGTTTCTTGTTTTATTTCACGCTTTTCCACGCCGGCTATTTCACGCAATTTTTCCTGTAAATCAATAATAGGCTGCATGGCATCGTTGGCATAAAAAACCGCTTCCAATATTTCCTGTTCAGATACGATCTGGCCTTCACCTTCAACCATCACGATCCCCTCTTTAGACCTTGCAACCATAATGTTGATATCACAATTATTCAAGGCATTAATCGGAGGGTTAATCACAAAGCGACCATCCAGACGTGCAACGCGAACGCAGGCAACGGGACTTGCAAAGGGTATGTCTGAAATGGCCAATGCGGCAGAGGCACCAATCATTGACAGAGTATCCGGGTCATTTTCTTGATCCATAGATAAAACCGTTGCAATGACCTGGGTTTCATATCGAAAATCTTTTGGAAAAAGCGGCCGGATGGGTCGGTCAATCAACCGCGCAGTTAATGTTTCTTTTTCACTGGGACGTCCCACTTCCCTGCGAAAATAATTCCCAGGAATCCGTCCGGCTGCATAAATTTTTTCTTGATATTCCACCGACAAAGGAACAAAATCAATACCGGTGCGTAATTCATTTGAGGCTACAACGGTGACAAGCACCTGTGTCTCACCATACTGAACCAGGACTGCACCGGAGGCCTGTTTGGCCATTTTTCCGGTTCGGACACTTAAGGTTCTTCCACCAATTTCCGCTTTAAGCTCTAATTCCATTAAACTCTCCAACAAAGGCTAAGCAACG
>PEAL01000056.1 GCA_002753725.1 Deltaproteobacteria bacterium | reverse complement strand
CACAATTTTTGATATTGGGTTTAATCATGGCTGTTATTGGTATCATATCATGGTGCGTGGTTCCTGTTTTTAAATTTTTATCTTATCTTATTTCCAGTCCTATGCTGCGTCGAAATCGTGTAAGGGTTCTTTTGGTTACCGGTTCGGTCTTTGCTACAGTGATTTCTCTATTACTGTTTATTCCATTTGATGATAGCCTTCAGGCACCGGGGGTTATCGAAGCAGAACATTTTCAAAAAATTTACAGTGATCATCCAGGGTATGTTGAAAAATTATTTAAACCGTCAGGTTCATTTGTGCAATCTGGAGAGTTGCTGATTCAGCTCAAAAACAAGGAAATTGAATTCGATCTTGCCACTGCTGAACTCCAGCGAAAAGAAACCCTGGTCATGATCAAACAGGCCAGAAATGTAAAAATTGTTGATCTTAAACCGTTGATCAAACGTCTAGAAAAAGTTGAAACAGATATTGCCGATTTAAAAGGTCGTATGATGTCCCTTTTTATCAAATCCAAACATGCTGGCATCTGGCAAGCTTCGCAACAAGCCCGTTTTTCTGGCAGATGGATACAAAGGGGCGGTGAATTGGGCGAAGTTATTGATCCTGGATTATTCCTCTTTTCTGCTGCTGTTCCACAGGAAGAAGCGTCGCGTCTTTTTCAAGGTGAAGTTCAGGATGTTTCTGTAAAAATAAAAGGTGAGGCTCACCATGAAATTCCTGTTCGCAACTATCAGGTTATTCCTTTTGAACAATCCAAACTACCATCTATAGCGATTGGATGGAGTGGCGGCGGTCAGATTGCAACCTCGTTTCAGGATAATACAGGACTGTTGACCCAGGAGCCTTTTTTTCTCATCATTGCCAATCTTTCTGATTCAACAAAAGCATCACTGTTCCATGGTCGATCTGGAAGAATTAATATGGTGCTACCTTCAAAACCCTTATATTATCAGCTGTATCGAAGTGTAAAACAATTATTTCAAAAACGGTATCTGTTATGAATTCAAAAAAAGGAGACCATGCGGCGAATCTACTTTTCAACCTACTTGATAATTTTCCACTTGAAGGCAATGAGGCCTCTGTTAAGTTTTCCTGGAAAGCTTTTCTCAATATCCGGTTTTTAATTGGCATTCGAACCGATACTATTTCTATACACCTTGAAAATATCTGTTCTCAATTGTCTATGCCGAAACATTTTTGGGATCAATTAAAGAAGACTCTCCCTGAATCGAACACGGTATTGTTTGGCTTTGAAGAAGGAATATCACAGTGTATTTACAAAGTTTATCTTGAATTTTGGGAAAAAAATAGCACAACACTTCAACACATTTCTCAATGTGAATCACCATTGCTTCAATATCTTGGTTTTAAATGGGATGCCTTTGATCGTCGCAAACATGTCATAACAAAATATTATTGTTACCCATTTCTTTCCATCCATTCTATGTTAAAGAACCTTGAAACAATTTATCGCAATACAAAGGATAAAACCGCTCTGAATATTGCTAAAGCCCTTTTAAGGTTGTCCGCAACAAGAATGACAATTAAAAATCCTTTGATGTATTTAGACGTTACCGATGACGACGGCATGAGAAATTCATTTGATATTAATCTGTACAACGCAGGACTGAAGATTTTAGATATTCAACCCTTTCTAATTGAAATCCAAAAGTATTTTGAGATAGAAGGGCAATCTTGTCTTTCCTTTTTAAGTCAAATTAAGGGAAAAACATTGGGCCATTTATCCGGTGGCTTTGATAGGCAGGGGAATGAATTTTTAACTGTTTATTATGACATTTGACTGCATCGGAGCGTGGAGTATAATTCCCCAAAATTTGGACAGCCCCCTTAAGCTCTAAATATGCTACAAAATAAATACAAAAAACCGATCACTACTTTTCAGAAAATATGAAGGATGCCTGAGTAGATCATTCTTAGACTCGCTGTCCATTAACCATCATTAATTTTCAATTCAATGAATTTCCTCATCCGTTAAATAACACGCTGGATCTGGTGCCCAGATATCACCGGTTACCGCTTCGGCACGCACGCGAAAATTTCCACCGCAAACATCCAACCATTTGCATTGGGAACATCGGCCTTTGACATGTTTTTTCTTTTCTTTGAGTTGATTGAGAATGGGATCAGGATTGTTTGTCCATAATTCACTAAAGGGCGTTTGGCAAACGTTTCCAAAAGATTTATGACGCCAGAACTGGTCTGCATGAATATCACCATTCCAACTGATACAGCCAATACCCCGCCCTGAGTTATTACCCTCATTCATTTTCAGAAGCGTCAATACTTCCCGAGCACGCTCAGGATCTTCTTTTAATAATCGCAAATAAATATAGGGACCATCCGCATGATTATCAACGGTCAGAACTTCACGATCTTTTCCATTGTCGTGCATTTTTTGGGTTCGATCAATAATATAATCAACTGTTTTTCGTTTTTCCGCATGGCTCAAATCCTGTTCAACGAGTGTTGAACCTCTTCCAGCATAAACCAGGTGATAAAAACAAATACGCGGAACATCCATTTGTTCGAGAATATCAAAAATAGCAGGAATTTCTTTGATATTCATATTATTGATCGTAAAACGAAATCCTACCTTTATACCCACATGCTGACAATTTTCAACACCTTTCATAGCCGCATCAAAAGCCCCCTGAACACCACGAAACTGGTCGTTTATCGGTTTTGTTCCGTCGAGGCTGATACCGACATAGGACAGACCAATATCTTTTAACCGCTGGGCCATCTCACGATTAATCAATGTTCCGTTGGTTGATATGACAGCGCGCATGCCTTTGGAAACAGCATATGCGGCTAAATCGGGAAGATCTTTTCGTACCAATGGTTCCCCACCGGAAAACAAGACAACCGGTACACCAAATTGAGCCAAATCATCCAGAAGATGTTTACCCTGATCTGTCGTCAATTCATTGGAAGCTTTTTTTTCTGTGGCATGAGCATAGCAATGAATACATTTTAAATTGCACCGTTGGGTGATATTCCAAACCACAACCGGACGTTTATCTTTTGAAAATTGAAGCAGGTGCGATGGCAATGATGCAGAGGATCGTCCGTAACGAAGGGCATCAGAAGGCTCCACTGTACCGCAATAAAGTTTGGAAATTCCAATCATTCTTCAATTCCTTTCAATTTACTTTCTATTTCCTTTAATTCCTTTTCAATTTCAATTTCCTTCAATTCATCTTTAACTAAATTTTCCAGGTAGATGGCGGGTTGAATCAGTGCCTCTTTAGGAATGGTAAACACCTTTTTCTTTGTTTTTTCCCGAATTAACTTTAAGCCATATTCAAAATTTTTGTTAAGCCAGGTATAAAAACTATCCATGCCCAGAGCTTCATTTAATTGTTTTTGAATCAGATAATTTTCAGCCTCATCATCCAATATGAGCTGAATATCGTGCGCTTTCGAGAAGTCCACCTCGATTTTTTTGGCATTATCAAAAGCCTGTTTAACTTTTACAAAAGATGCTTCCAGATCCATGATATTCTGACAACAAAATTCTGCAATAAAATGGATTCGTTCTTCTATATCAATGTTAAATTGGTTGGCCAATCGATCTTTATTGTCTTTGATATATTGAATCATATTAGACTGCTCTTCTTGAGCAACAAGATTAAACTGATGGGTCCATTTAGAATTATGGGGATCTTCCATGATAGAATTAAGTATTGTTATAGGATGGTCAATGATTTCTTCTGTTATGGCAATTTTTTTGATTTTTGTTGAGGGTAATTTTTTTTCAAAGTGAAGCAAAGACCGTTCAATGGCACTGACCAGCCCCCTTGCACCGGTTTTTTCTGAAAAGGCTTGTTCGGCTAGCATATACAATGCTTTATCTGAAAATTTGATCTGAATATCATACGCCATAAAGTCGATTTTTTTTCCCAGAATCGTCGGATTGTTAGGATTTTTCAAAATGGTATATAAATCCTCCACTGACAAGGGATCCAATACAGCCGTTACCGGTAAGCGGCCAACAAACTCAGATTCAAAGCCGTATTCAATTAGATCCTCGGATTTGACTTTTTGCAGAATAAGCGCATCTTCCTCAGCAGAAGGAAGTTTTGCACCAAATCCCATTTTTTGATCAGCCACACGTTTTTTGATAATATCTTTGATATCTGCAAAGGCTCCGCTCATAATAAATAAGATATTTCGAGTGTTTAAGGTTCGTTTGCCACGTTTTCCTGTTTTTCGATAATGTTCGAATTCTTCCATCATGCCAATGGGGTCATGGGTCATTCTCAAGTCAATGTCTGTTTCCTCCATAGGCTTCAAGAGGGCTCGTTGAACACCCGAACGAGAAATGTCATGACCAAATGAATTCCTGCTGGCTGCGATTTTATCAACCTCATCTATATATACAATTCCATATTGGGCGATATCGACATTATGATCTGCCTCTCGAATCAAGTCTCGAATGAGATCTTCAACGTCAGCGCCCACATAGCCGGCCTCGGTGAATTTTGTGGCATCACCTTTGACAAATGGTACACCAATTTTATTGGCAATGAGTTTAATGATATACGTTTTTCCAACGCCTGTCGGACCAATCAAAAGCACATTATTTTTTATTCGACCAACAGTGTCACTGATTCGATCTTCATTTTTTTTCTGATATTTGATCCGATTGAAATGTGTACAAATTTTTGTTGATAGGACAGCTTTGGCATGATCCTGACGAACAATATATTGATCAAGATAGGCGACCAGCTCTTCAGGCTTGAGATCAAAGTTGAGTTCTGTTTCTTTTTCTACGGGCGGTGGATTAACTTTTTCTTCTTCTTCTGGGAAAAAAGCTGCGGTTGGAATAATTTTAACGCGGGAACCAAATTTTTTGCTTAAAAATTCGGTCAATTCTTTTGCCAGTTCGTCAGTTTTTGGCAGACGTTCACCTTTTTTTTCACTCATAATAAACTCCCCTTTTTGAACAATCAAACAACAAAGGCGGTTGATAGCACCGCCTTTGAATGTTCTGTGAATCGTCAGTCCATGTGACGATTGATAGAAATCTAATGGAAGTGCGCCCGGCTGGATTTGAACCAGCGGCTTTCAGCTTCGGAGGCTGACACTCTATCCCCTGAGCTACGAGCGCAAAAAAAAATAATTTGTTAAATAGATATTAGCAGAATCATTGAGAATGGATCATTCTTTAATTCAAAAGTAATTCAATACATAGCATTCGTCAAGCCAAAAAAATTTCATCTGTTTTTTCACTCAAAGCAGCCTTAGCTTCTCCGACAACATATAATGATCCGGTAATACAGATAGCATCTGAAGGCTTTGCGTTTTGAGTGGCTTCCAAATAAGCATCAGCAACATTTTTAACAATCCGGACATTTTTTACATGGGGTTTAGCAAAATCGTATAAAATTTTCGCATCCATGCCTCGGTCAATCTTGGGCTGTGTAATAATTAATGATTCTGAAAGTTTAAGCAGCGGCATCAACATTTTCTCATAGGGTTTGTCATCCAGAACCCCTAAAACCAATGTCAACGGACGCCCTTTCAACGTGCTTTTCAAATACACTGATAACTGCTTAATGGCCATGAAATTGTGCGCACCATCAATAATAATTAGCGGATCTTGAGAAATTATTTCCATACGTCCTGGCCATGTGACTGTTCTGAGTCCTTCATCAACAGCCTGCCATGTAGCGTGTTTATCCACAGTACATTCATAAGCGCATAGGGCCAAAGCAGCATTTCGGATTTGATGCTGTCCATTCAACGCGCAGTGAAGGTGACGCCAGTCGTATTTCAGTCCACAATAGGAGAACCCCTTTTTCGAATGTCGGATACGAATATTTTGTCCCAATTGATATAATGGCGCAAATTGTTCGTGTGCTCGATCAATAATTGTTTTGATTGCATTTGGATGCCTGACATCGGTTATCACCGGGCAATACGGCTTAATAATGCCTGCTTTTTCATAAGCGATATCACAGATTTTTTTTCCGAGATAGGCTTGATGCTCCAAACCGATTGTCGTTATGATTGTTGCTTTCGGGGTTAGGACGTTGGTAGCATCCAGACGTCCACCCATTCCCGTTTCAATGATTGCCCAGTCAACCTGTTGTTCAGCAAACGCTTGAAAAGCCATTGCGGTTGTGTATTCAAAAAAAGTCAATTCTCTGTCTGGCTTTTGGACTTTTTTTACGGCTTGATAAAGACTTGCCACCTGATGATCATCAATGGGGGTGCCATCAATAACAATGCGTTCATTAAAACGGATCAAATGTGGCGAAGTATAAAGTCCTACACGAAATCCAGAACATTTCAAAACATTGGCAAGCATGGCAGCAACAGATCCTTTGCCATTGGTCCCGGCAATATGGATGGATGCAAATTTTTTATGGGGATTATCCAATTCAGAAAGAATATGCTCGATTGTCGAAAGGCCCAGTTTGATTCCGAACCGTCTCAGGGCATACATTTCCTTTAAACACGTATTGTAATTCATATATTTCATCCTTTGAACATAATAATTGCAAACAACAGGGAGCATAATGCCCCTTGCTATTTTTACGTTGAATGGTATTACAATTATCATCTGTATCTTGCACGATGCTTTACATCATATCATGCATTGGATCGAGACATAATTTCATTAGAGTGTAACCAAAATTGCCAGTGAAAAAAAAAGAATGAACGTTTGCTCCGACAATTTTGGTTACACTCATTTCATTAATATATATATTTCATTATAATTAAACATGAACATAAGTCAAGCGAAGCCCCTTTATTTGTTATTATGTCTTGACACATCTGCTTGATTTCACTATTTAAGAGAATTTTTATTTAAATCATTGGTCATCACCTTTGGGGCCTGTTTTACCCGAGTGATGGCTGAATTATTTCCTGAAAAGTGTTACGTTCTTATGAAACAAATTTATTTATACGATACCACCCTAAGAGATGGTACCCAGGGAGAAAGCATCAGTTTTTCTGCGGATGAAAAAATTCGTATTGCCCGACGTCTGGATACACTTGGCATCCATTATATTGAAGGTGGCTGGCCAGGATCAAATCCAAAAGACAGTGAATTTTTTCAAAAGGCACAAAAAGAAACCTTTCAGCATGCAACGTTAGTGGCCTTTGGTTCGACACGTAAACCCGGTATTCTGGCTCAATATGATCTCAATCTGAATGCCTTACTGAACAGTGAAACACCTGCCATTGCTATTTTTGGAAAATCATGGCCCCTCCATGTTGAAGAAATTATGAAAAATACCCTTGAAGAAAACCTTTTCATGATTCGTGAATCGGTTGCATTTCTGGTGTCTCATGATCGTGAAATTTGCTATGATGCTGAACACTTTTTTGATGGCTACAAAGCCTCACCAGACTATGCGCTTAAAACTCTGACTGCTGCCATTGATGGTGGTGCAACAACGTTGACGCTGTGTGATACCAACGGGGGATTGATGCTCCATGATGTTCACACAATTTTGTCTCATGTGATATCCTATGTTCAAGCAATTTCGGCGGATATTCGCATCGGTGTCCATATGCACAATGACTGCGGACTGGCCGTTGCCAATACAATCACTGCTGTTCAGGCGGGTGCCATACAGGTTCAAGGGACAATCAATGGCTATGGTGAGCGTTGTGGAAATGCAGATTTGGTAAATATTATTCCTCTTCTGGCCATTAAATTAAATTATCACTGTATGTCAGAAGAACAGCTCAAACAGCTTAAAAAAGTCTCTCGTTTTGTCAGTGAAACAGCGAATATGATTCCCCTGAGCAATCGACCCTTTGTTGGAGAAAGTGCTTTTGCTCACAAAGGCGGTATCCATGTCAGTGCCGTGCAAATCAATCCAAAATCCTATGAGCACATGGTTCCGGAACTTGTGGGAAACTCCAGAGAAGTCCTGATTTCAGACCTTTCCGGAAAAAGCAATATTGAATATAAAGCCAAAGAATTGAATATTCAATTGCCTGATGACGAAATTGCGAAAAATATTTCTCATGATATCAAACAACTTGAACAAAGAGGCTACAAGTTTGAAGGTGCCGATGGTTCGTTGAAACTGTTGATACACAAAAATTTAGGAAACTTTCAGCCAGCATTTGAACTTGAAGCCTTTCGCGTGTTTATTGAAAAAACAAGGGATTTACCGTGTTCTGCCCATGCGGTGATTAAAATTTCAGTGGGCGACCAAAAAGGTGAAATTATTGCTGCTGAAGGTAAAGGCCCGGTTAGCGCATTAGACAATGCTTTGAGAAAAGCACTGAAACGATTTTTTCCACATATCGACACCATGCATTTAATGGATTTTAAAGTGCGTGTGATTGATGGACGAGACGGCACCGCCGCAAAGGTTCGCGTCTTGATTTCATCCAGAAATGAAGAAAACATCTGGACAACCATTGGCGTTTCAGAAGATGTTATTGAAGCCAGTTGGGAAGCTTTGGCCGATAGTTTTCAATATATTTTAAATGAAAATGACATTGCTCCTTTTAAGGAGTCATAAAATAATTCCCGGAGGAAACAGAGATGGAAGACAGAGTCATAATTTTTGATACAACTTTACGAGATGGTGAACAATCACCCGGTGCAAGCATGAACACAAACGAAAAAATCCGGCTGGCTTTGCAACTGGAGAAACTGGGTGTGGATGTTCTTGAGGCAGGCTTTCCTGCCGCTTCTGATGGGGATTTCGAAGCTGTTTCTCAAATAGCTGGAAAAATCAAAAAAATGGAAGTGGCCGCCCTGGCCAGAACCACCCATGACGACATTGATCGTGCATGGCAGGCGATTAAACATGCGACAAATCCCAAAATTCATACATTTATCGCAACATCTGAAATACATATGCTTCACAAATTACGATTAACCCGTGAACAGGTTCTTGAAAAAACAGTTGAGGCTGTCAGACGGGCCTGTTCATATACGGATCGGGTAGAATTTTCTGCTGAAGATGGTTCGAGAAGTGATCGGGATTTTCTATGCAAAGTTTTTGGAGCTGCTATTGAAGCCGGTGCCACAACCCTCAATTTACCGGACACTGTAGGGTATGCCATCCCAACAGAATTTGGCGATCTTGTTCGATATGTTCGTGAACATACACCCAATATCCATAAAGCCAGGATCAGCGTACATTGTCATAATGATTTGGGGCTTGCCACAGCCAACACCTTATCCGCCATTATGGCCGGCGCACGTCAGGCTGAAGTGACCATCAATGGGATTGGAGAACGTGCAGGCAACGCCTCTCTTGAAGAACTGGTCATGTGTTTACATACGCGAAGCAATGATCTTCCCATGAAAACAAATATCAATACGACCTTGATTCACCCAACCAGCCGACTGGTACGAATGATCACCGGTATGATGGTTCAGCCCAACAAAGCCATTGTTGGAGCCAATGCCTTTGCTCATGAAGCAGGTATTCATCAGGATGGGGTGTTAAAAAATCCCATGACTTATGAAATCATGAAACCAGAAACCGTTGGGTTGAATCGTAACCTGATGGTTCTGGGCAAGCATTCCGGTCGTCATGCACTTCGCACGCATTTGAAAGATATGGGCTATGACTTGAGTGATGAAGAACTGAAGTTGGTCTTTGGAAAATTCAAAGACTTATGTGATAAAAAGAAATATGTTCTGGATGAAGACCTTGAAGTTCTGGTCACTGAAGGTGTATTGCGCACGGCTGAAATTTTTGATATTCAATACCTGCACGTCACTTGCGGAACAACCGTTTTACCCATGGCCAGTGTAAAATTATCCATCAATGGTCGGACAGTTAAAGGCGCAGGTTATGGTAATGGGCCTATTGATGCGGTATATAACACCATTGCTGAACTCACCAATGCACAAACAGAACTTCTCAGATTTACGGTCAGCGCAATATCCGGCGGAACCGATGCTCAGGGTGAAGTTACTGTCCGACTTCAACAGGATGGCATTGTTGCCCTGGGGCGAGGCGCCGATCCTGATATTATCACTGCAAGCGCCAGAGCGTATATCAATGGATTGAACCGACTGGAATACCTGAAACACAATCGAAATGAGAATAATGGCAACGATTTGGAAGAATCGGGCATATAAAACAAGCAAATTCTTTTTATCCTTATTATGCATGATGTCTATGGTCATTGTTTCACCACCTTCATCTGGCGATGATTTCCAAAATGAATGGGTCATTCTATTACATGGATTGGCCCGTTCAAAATCATCCATGTCTCGTATGGAAAAACATCTGACTCAGGAAGGCTTTTCTGTTTTGAATGTTGACTATCCATCGCGAAAAAAAAATATCCAACAGCTTGTTCAAGACCATTTACCCATAGCCATCAATACCTGCCGTCAACACGGTGCAACCACCATTCATTTTGTCACCCATTCCATGGGGGGCATTCTGGTTCGATATTATCTAAAACATTATCATTTAAAAGAGTTGGGACATGTTGTCATGTTAAGTCCGCCCAATGCGGGGTCTGAAGTGGTGGATATATTCAAATCCTTTTTTTTCTTCAAATGGTTGAACGGACCATCAGGCCAGCAATTGGGAACGGGTGCGGGGTCTATTCCTATTGAATTGGGTAAAATAAATTTTCAACCTGGCATCATTACTGGTGATCGATCCATTAATTTAATTTTATCCTGGATTATTCCAGGGCCTGATGATGGGAAAGTCTCCATTGAACGGGCAAAAGTGAATGGTATGCGCGATTTTCGAGTGATTCATGCAACCCACCCATTTATCATGAAAAATCGTGAGGCCATTGAGTTAACTTTAAAATTTTTAAAAAGCGGGGCTTTTTAATTCCCAAATATGCTGAACGTTTAGACTGGTGGCGACGTGAATTCTGTTCAATACTGAATTTTTTTTGAATAAATGACATATTTTCGCTCCCTATGCACCGGATGAACGGATGTCTTTTTGTTATCTGATAAAAAAACGAATTAATTACAGGAAGGAATACATATGAATATTGAATCAGGGGACCATAAACTTAAAATCAGAAATATCAATATTGCGGACTATGATGACATACAACCCATAATGCGGGAGGCATATTCCGGTATGGGAGGAGCATGGACCAAAGGGGAAATATTGAGACTTCTGACTATGTTTCCAGATGGACAGATTTGTATTGAAGATAAAGGCCGCGTTGTTGGCGCAGCTCTGACACTCATCGTTGACTATTCTAAGATAGAAGACGACCATTCTTATGAAGATATTGTAACTGAAGGCATGTTTAGTAAAAATGATATAGAAGGTGATTACCTGTATGGAATAGATGTTTTTATTCATAATGAATACAGGGGGATGAGATTAGGAAGAAGACTTTATGACGCCCGAAAAGAGCTTTGTGAAAAGTTAAATTTAAAAGGGATTATTGTCGGTGGCCGAATCCCAGGTTATTCCAAATACGCTCATGAGTTCAGTCCGGATCAGTACATTAATAAAGTACGACAAAGAGAGATTATTGACCAGGTATTAACTTTTCAACTTTCAAATGATTTTCATCCTAAACGTGCCATAAAAAATTACATCCCTGACGACGTTCGCTCAAAAAGCTATGCTGTTCTTCTGGAATGGAACAATATCTATTATGAAAGTAAGAAAAAAATGATTTGGGGCAGAAAATCAAATGCCCGAATAGCTGCAGTACAGTGGCAAATGCGTCAATTTAAAAGTATCGAAGATATTTTACAGCAGATCGAGTTTTTTGTTGACGCGGTGTCCGGCTATAAAGTGGATTTGTTGCTTTTCCCTGAAATGTTTAATGCACCTCTTTTGGCCAATTACGACCAACAAAACCCTTCTCAATCCATGCGTTTACTTGCTGAATTAACAGATAAATTAAGAGATGCCATGTTGCAAATGGCAATGAAATACAACATTAATATCGTAACGGGAAGTTTACCAAGATATGAAGACGAAAAACTATATAACGTTGCTTTTCTTTGCCGTCGAGATGGGACATGGGATGTTCAATACAAACTACATATAACGCCTGACGAAGCTGAATGGTGGGGATTTCAGGGTGGGGATGAATTGAAGGTATTTGATACTGATATAGGCAAAATCGGTGTGCTGATTTGTTTTGATGTTGAATTTCCAGAACTTGCTCGCTTACTTGCCAGTAAAGGTATAAAAATTTTGTTGGTACCGTATTGGACAGACACAAAAAATGCTTACCTGCGGGTACGGCGTTGCGCTCAAGCAAGAGCTATAGAGAATGAATGCTATGTGGTTATTACCGGTAGTGTCGGCAATTTACCAAAAGTGAAAAATATGGACATCCAATATTCACAGTCAGCTATTTTTACGCCTTCTGATTTTGCATTTCCTCATGACGCAGTAGCTGCAGAGGCTACACCGAATACCGAAATGACGCTATTAGCTGATCTTGACTTAGATCTTTTAAAAGAGATACGTAAACACGGAAGTGTTCGAAATATTGAAAGCCGGAGATTAGATTTGTATGAGTTGAAATATTTGTCTGTCACATAGAGAATTCTGAGGGCGCATTTCCAAAAAAGGCTTATTCTATTATGAGAAATTTTAAGTTATTATACCTGATATGGTTTTTAGCTGCTAGTGGTATCGCACTGTTTTCAAACACAGCAAATTTTGAAACCCATCAATTTTTTGGATTTGCAGAAAGTAATGAGGTGATTGTTAACTTTGAAAATTCAGTTGAGATAAAAAATATTTATGTTGTGCCAGGCCAAAGGGTTTCAAAAGGTTTACTGCTTTTAGAATTGGATCAACCAGAATTAACACTCCATTTAAATGAAATCAGACATCAATTGTCGGAATATACCTTTCAACGCAAAATTGAAACCAATACCATTCAAACGCAAATTAAAGAACTTAAAGCACAAAAGATTGCAAAAACCAATGGCATTCATTCTGAAATCAAACAACTTAAATCTCAGCATGCGCTGAATAAGCGGCTGACTGCTGAATTAAAAAGTATTATGGAGACCGACAGTCTTTTAAATGAAACAGAAAAAGCAACGATTTCCAGCCCAATTCAATTAAAAATAGAAAGTTTAGCAGAAGGACTCGAACTGTCTATTCAACAAATGGACATAAAAATTAAATCATTAGAAAACAGGTTGCATTCTAATAAAAATCCACTCACAGCTAAAATAGAAAGTTTGGAAAAAGAAATTGAGCTTTTATCCGCAGCAAAAGAAAAATTACTGATTTATTCAGAAAATAATGGAATTATAGGTTCAGTTCATTTTAAACGCGGCGAAAAAGTTTCTCCTTTTGTGTCAATAGTAACCATTTACACCCAGTCTCCTTCATACGTTAAAGGATTTATTCATGAAAATGTTTATAACAGCATTTCATTGGATGAGCATGTGATTGTTTCTTCCCTGACTGGAAAAGGTATTTTTTCCGATGGTGTTGTTGTGGGGGTTGGTGCAAGAATTATCGAGTTTCCAGAAAGGTTAAGAAAAAGGCCTGAAATTAAATTATGGGGGAGAGAAGTTCAAATCAGAATTTCAGAAAACAATGAATTTCTTTTGGGTGAAAAAGTGATGATACAATCGAAGATGATGAAATCTTCAGGAATCGCTTTTTGGGAGTCCTTAAAATTTTTTGTTTCCTGGTTTCATAAACAATTTTTATCATTTTCCATATAGAAGGTGACGGATAAGAAAGAAATTGCTTTATGGCGTCACAAAAAGAAATACCCAATAAGCTGGAACGGTATGAATTAAAGTACTTAATTCCGGAATCATGGATTATCCCCATTTCTGAATTTCTATCCATTTACTGTTCTTTGGATGAACACTCAGAAGAAACGCCTGATCATTTTTATATGGTATACAGTCTTTACCTGGACTCACCATCGTTGACTTTTTTACAACAACGAATCAATGGCGCTGAAAATCGTTTCAATATGAGAATTCGTACCTATGATATCAAAAAATGTTTACCTTGTTTTTTTGAAATAAAGCAAAAAAGAAGTGGGATCATAAAGAAATACAGGGTAAAAATCAATGATCCTGACTGGCCGAATTATCTGGTTCGGAATTTTCCAGATGAGATGTCTTCTCAGGAAATTGCTGCTCTGTTTTATCGATTGATTCAGTCATATAATGCATCTCCAAAAGTATTCACACAATACCGACGAAAAGCCTATATTTCAGGTATCGATAATTATGCCAGGGCAACATTTGATAGAGATCTTCAATCCTGCCCACAATCAGAATTTAGATTGTCTTCAGATCCTTACAGAATGTCCCCCTATGACCATGAACGATGGTTTCCCCCCGGTGCAAACGTTATTCTCGAACTGAAGTGCTATACCACACATGTACCTTTGTGGATGATTGATTTGATACGTGAATTTAATCTGGAACGTACACGATTTTCCAAATATGTCTCAAGCCTTACCGAGTCTCATGCGTTAAACTTTTTCCGTTTAAATGATCGGTGGTCAACATATTCTTTTTTTTAGGTCATTAAAAATGAAACACTTATTATACACCGGTTTATTTTTTGTTAAGGTATGCTTTTATGTCAACACATGCCATGCTGAAATAACCATTAACGATTATTTAGTCACGGCGTTTAGAGATGAAACGCTTATCTATCAAACAGAAAAGATTACTTTTTTGAAGGACTCATCTTCAAATACACCCTATATCAATGAAGTTGAGTTACGAATGCAAATTGATGAATTTGAAGACAGTAAACAGAAATATACCGTTCGCATGAACATGAATGGTTGGGGAGAACATTCACAAGGAAAAAAAGTTTACGAAGCATCGTTAAAATATAATGAAACCGAGCGTGCTATTTTTCTGAATGATTCATTAAAAGACAGATATATTGATGTTATTGTTTATCATCATTCAGGCATGCAGTTGGTTTTTATGAAAGCCTTGATGACTGTGTATAATGATCGCGTGGAAGTATTAAAACAAAATGTAGGAACCCTTCAATTTGATGCGATTGAATTAATTGAAACAGAACGTCAACTATTAGACCTGCAACTGGATATGGTTAATATCAAAAATGATAAAGTGGTTATTGAAGAAAAAATCAGATTATTTTTTCCAACTGAAAATGAAGACGTTCTCATTGTTAAGGACATGTTGGATATTTACTCTATCCAGGATAAAGTGATACAGTTAAAAGAATCGTTTGAACAAAAAAATGTTCATATCCAACACGGTCAGTACAATTATGAAATGGCTGAAGCAAAATACAGGTTAGAGCAGGCTGAAAACAATACTTACCTGAGCTTTCTGGAAGCATCTTATGATCTTGATGAAAAAGAAAAATTTGAAAAAGCATTCACTGTTGAATTTGGCATAACCATTCCCATCGTTAATCCCAATCGTTTAGATATTAACCGAAGAAAATTAAACAGCGTAAAAGCAAAAAGTGACTGGATGAATGTGAAAAAAAATATCCAGATGAATTTTTTTGCTCTTTCCAGAAAAATAAAGCGACTGATCACACAATACGATATCATATCGTTGCAAAAGAAAAAAAGCAGAACTAAAGAAACATTTGATATTTTTAGACAGATGGATGGCGCTAACCCCTTAACATTGCTCAAATTAAAAGAAAGTATGCTGAAAAACGAAATGACCATGCAAAAAATTCAACATCAAATTTATGAAACATACATAAAATTATTAGATTGTTCCGGAGAACTGTCGTCGCCACCGTTGATTAATTATTTATCAAAGGATTCACAACAGCTTCCCATGCCTGAAAAGAAGGCAGGTAAACGATGATAATAATATCCTGTTTTTTTTACCTGAAACTCAATTGTCGAGTTTCAGGCGTTTAATTGTGATTGCTAATTTAGATTGCTTCCTGGAATTCTTCGATTCGTAATTAAGTCATCCATTACCAAAGGATCAGCCATTGTTGAGACATCTCCTAAGGTGTCCAGCTCATCATTTGCAACTTTTCGAAGGATACGCCGAAGAATTTTTCCTGATCGGGTTTTAGGGAGTCCAGGTGTAAACTGTATAAACCCGGGGGATGCAATGGGGCCAATTTGATGCCGAACCCATTGGACAAGTTCTTTTTTCAACGAATCATCCGGTTCAATTCCGTTTGAAAGCGTAATATAGGCATACACATCCTGTCCTTTGATATCATGGGAGAAACCAACAACAGCCGCTTCAGAAACCGAAGGATGTGCAACCAGGGCACTTTCAATTTCAGCGGTCCCTAAACGATGCCCCGATACATTGATAACATCGTCAACTCTGCCGGTAATCCAGTAATAGCCATCTTCATCGCGTCGCGCACCATCACCAGAGAAATACATCCCTGGGAATTGAGAAAAATAAGTCATTTTAAAGCGTTCATGATCGCCATAAACGGTTCGTGCGATCGATGGCCAAGAATCGAGCAAAACCAAATACCCTTCACCGGCACCCTCGATGATATCTCCATTATTATCGATAATTGCAGGCTGAACACCAAAAAATGGCAGTGTTGCTGACCCTGGCTTTAAGGCGGTTGCTCCGGGAAGAGGAGATATCAGGATACCGCCTGTTTCTGTTTGCCACCATGTATCCACAATGGGACATCGATTCTCTCCCACCACTTTATAGTACCATTGCCACGCTTCTGGATTAATCGGCTCCCCAACACTTCCCAGCAATCGAATGGATTGTCTTGATGTTTTCCTGACCGGCTCTTCACCTTGTTGCATCAATGCACGAATGGCCGTTGGGGCGGTATAAAAAATAGTGACCTGATGTTTGTCACAGACCTGCCAGAATCGCGAAAAATCTGGATAATTCGGTACGCCTTCAAACATGACAGTTGTGGCACCATTGGCAAGGGGCCCATAGATAATATAGCTGTGTCCGGTAATCCATCCAATATCTGCTGTACACCAATAAATATCGCCATCATGGTAGTCAAAAACATATTGATGCGTAAAGGAGGTATACACCATATATCCCCCGGTGGTATGAATCACACCTTTAGGCTTTCCTGTAGAACCAGAAGTATATAAGATAAACAGTGGATCTTCAGCATCCATGATCTCAGGCGGGCAGCTATCATTCATATCTTGCATTAACTCATGCCACCATACATCTCGGCCATCAGTCAATTTGATATCTGCATTTGTGTGCCTGACCACAACACATGCTTTCACTTGAGGAGACATTTTCATGGCTTCATCCGCATTTGTCTTGAGAGCAACATGTTTTCCACCGCGAAGTCCTTCATCAGCAGTAATGAGAACCGAACATTCCGCATCACGAATACGACCCGCTAAAGCATCGGGTGAAAAACCACCAAACACAATAGAATGAATGGCTCCGATCCGTGTACAGGCCAGCATGGCAATGGCCAGTTCAGGGATCATGGGAAGATAAATTGAAACACGATCGCCTTTTTTTACACCCAGCTTTTTAAGTCCATTTGCGCATCGACAAACGTCCCGATACAACTCTTGATAGGTTATTTTTCTTTCTGTTGCAGGATCATCCCCTTCAAAAATGATTGCCACCTGGTCACCTCTTTGTTCAAGATGCCGATCAAGACAATTATAACTCACATTCAACTTTCCATTGACAAACCACTTAATGTCAACATCACCATGAAATGTCGAGTCTTTAACTTTTGTAAAGGGCTCAAACCAGTCAATCCGTCGGGCGATTTCAGCCCAGAATTTTTCTGGCGCTTGAATGGATTGTTCATACATGGATGGGTATGATTGTTCATCACACCATACATCTTTTTTAAAATTTTCTAAAACCGGGTATGTTTGATCTGACATCATTGCCTCCTTATTCTATTGTTAATAGTGAAGTCCTAAAGCTTTAGCTTTGGGAGTTCCTTAGATTTTCAATGCGTTGTTTTTCTGTAACTCCCAAATCTAAAGCTTTGGGACTCCAATCTAAAATGGGGAACTTATTTTTCGAGTATTCCTAAATGAATATAGAGCAATGGACATGCCAGAGAGAAAGTATTTCTTTATCTGCTTAATTTTATTGATTAATATTTTTTTGTTTTATTCTTTATACATGAAAAATATCGGGAAAACAATGTCCCACCTGTAAACAAATAGTCTGTATTTTTTTGAAATAATTGTAAATTTAAAAAGTGGGGTAATTTTGTCCCAGATCGGGTCGTTTGTCATTACCCCGATGTCTGAACAATAAGTTCCTGCCGATAACGATTCAAAAGCGTCTCTTTTGAAACCATTCCGATGAATCGTGCATTTGACACAATAGGAATTTCAGACAATTGGTGCCGATCCATTCGTTTGAGAACATCATTGAGGTCTTCGTTTAAAGTTGCCGTGGGGATATTGGTTCTCATAATTTGAGCAACAATCACGGCATCGTAAAGTGGGATATTAAACAGGTGAGGCCTGATTTCCAAAGGGTAGATGATACCTTCAAACCGGCGGGTCTTTTTGTCTACTACCGGGTAATAATGGTAGCGGGTCTTTTTGATAACTTCTACAAACTGTCTTAGCATCATGTCTTGATGAACACAGGTATGATGGACATCAATAATTTCTTTTAATGTCAGGTCCGATAAAACCCGTTTATCTGTTCCCGGACGTAAGAGTTGCCCCTGTTCCACCAACTCTTTGAGATAAAACGATGCAGGTTCAATAAATTGACACAATGTTGATGACAGCACAGAGGTTAAAATCAATGGAACGATGACTTCATAACCACCCGTAATTTCAACAATTAAAAAGATTCCGGTTAAGGGCGCCTGAAGGATCCCGCTGATCAGTCCAGCCATACCCAACAGTGAAAAACAGCCCTCATTCACCCATGAAACCTGTGGACAAACCAGTGTAATCAATCGATGATACATCAGGCCAGTCATGCTTCCAATCACCAGACAGGGGGCAAAAATCCCTCCAGATCCTCCCCAACCCAAGGTCAGCGTTGTTGCCAATATTTTAGACAACACCAGAATTAAAGCAAAGAGTAATCCTGCAGAATAGTTACCTTCAATCATTTGTCGTATTGCTTGATAGCCTTCACCCATAATATCCGGTAATATCATACCCAGCAAGCCGACCAGACTACCACCAATTGCTGCTCGAATCCAGAGGGGTAAATGGACATGATGTACCATTCGATGCATTTGTCGAAGTCCACGTGTGAGAAGGATAGATACCAGGAAACAAAGCAAAGCCAGCCCTATACACGACAGTATATCCGGAAGGTCAATGCTGAATTGACGGTGTTGAAACGGAATTTGATTGCCTTTTAATAAACGGCTGACTTCTGTCCCGGAGACTGCTGCCACAGCGATGGGAACAATATTGATTGCTGACCATTCTCCCAAAATCACTTCGATTGTAAAAACAATGCCTGCAATGGGTGCATTGAATATGGATGCAATGGCACCCGCAGAACCACACCCCACAATGGTAACCCGTTGACGGTCGTTTAGCCCAAAATACTTTGCAATGTTGGATCCAATGGAAGCTCCACTCATCACAACCGGTGCTTCAGGACCGGCAGAACCTCCGCTTCCAATGGTTAAACAACTTGAAATAATTCGGGAAAAAGCAGAGCGCATTCTCAGCAATCCACCATAACGAGATACGGCATAAATGACCTCTGGAACACCATGCCCCGCCCCTTCTTTGAGTACTTTATTCAAAAAAAGAGATGACAAGGCTGCGCCACAGGCCGGCAGAATGAATGCCCACCAGTAGATACGATATTCATGCAGAAAATGTTCAAGCCCCAATAATGCATTATTTAAAAGCAGAGCTGCCAGGCCACTGAAAATACCTACAAATGAAGCAATCGCAATCAATAGCAATCGATCATCCTGTTGAAAAAAATGGCTGAAAAAAGCGCAGATGCGATTAAGAAGGGTCTGTTTTCTCAAATTGTTTTTCAAAATCATTAACCCTTGTCAGAAAAGAGGATTCATCCGGTTTGGTGTGTAAAAATTCTACAAACTGATTATCGCGAATACAGTAAGCCAATCGGGATAAGTGCTGAAGATGCATATCCACCTTTGGGCAAACCAGAATAAATAACACAAACACCCGTTGATCATCAATGGCTTTGAAATCAATGGGATCGTTTAAAAAGCAGGTTGTAATCAGCGGTGATGGAATCTGTTCCATCGGTGTTCGCGGGTGAGGAATTGCAACGCCTTTGCCAATACCTGTTGATGTCAACTGTTCTCTTTCTATCAAGAGATGATATAATTCTTGTTGAGCTTCTTGCGATGGCATCGGTACTTGTTGACAGGCATTTGATAAAATTTCATTCATTGATTGCCCGGGTAATCCATACACAAAAGAGCCAATTTTCATGGCCCGGACCAATGAAGGCGAATCACTTTGAAGCTCGTCCATTTCTTTTTTATCTTGTGGACGAAAGGGAAGTTGATGTTTTTTTGCCCATTTTTCAATGATTCGTTCGTCAAAAAAATACACATTCTTTCGAACCGTTGCGGGAATATGTCCCTGCCTGGCCCATCGTTCAATTGTCGTCATGGGCAGTTTCAATGCACTGGCAATATCTCGGATTGATAGCGGCATCAAATAAACCTTTCATTTATAGAGTACCTGGGAAAAAAGAATCTGCTCTTTTATGGCCAAATTATTTTTCCCGAATTTTTATATTTTTATATATAGACACGGGAATTGCAACTTCCCAGGCAGCACATAATCTCATAGCTGATGGTATCTACATGATTGGCAAGTTCATCCACAGTTATGAGATGTTGAGCCTGCTGCCCAAGCAAAACAACTGAATCCCCAACGCCTACATCTGGAATATCAGTAACGTCGATCATCGTCAAGTTCATACAGACCCGACCGATCACCGGAACATATGTTCCACGGACAAGCGCATGTGCTTTGTTTGAAAATTTCCGGTTATAGCCATTGGCATAACCCAATGGAAGGGTCGCCACCCTTGTATTTTTATGCGTTGTATACGTTCTGCCATAGCTGATCGTTTCTTCGGGCGGAACTGTTTTAAGATAGATAATTTCAGACTGAAATGTCATTGCAGGCTTGAGCCGTGATGATTCAGACCATCCGGGATCAGGCGGTGAGCCATAAATGGCAATGCCCGCCCTGGCAATGGGATAGTTCAGTCCTTTATGATTGAT
>PEAL01000380.1 GCA_002753725.1 Deltaproteobacteria bacterium | reverse complement strand
TTGCTTTCAAATCATTACAGGCTATGTATTTTCTTCGACCATCCGGTCGTTTCTTATATTCTGAACATACTAAACGAACTTTCCCCACGTATCGAAGATACCCGATAGTATTTCTGATTCATTTGACCTTTACTAAATATAAACTTTGTTTGCTTTCTAAATAATCAAAAAATTTTCCGTTGAAAAATGCGCTATCGGCTCTCACAAAAACTTTCCAAACACGCTTTGGTAAACGTTCAAAACATTCTTTAGCAAAGTCAACAATTCCATTTCCAGAGTATGCGGAACCATCTCTAAACCAGTTGTGAAGGCATTCTCTGGTTTCAGCAATGAAACAAAATATGGGATGGTAACTTTGTTGGCCCTTTTTCTTGGGATTATATCCCTTATTGGCACCTTCCTGATTTCCAAAAACAGTTTTTTTTTACATGAAAATGGTACACGAAAATGGTACACGAAAATGGGGTCACCGAAAATGGCGAAAATGGGGCGAAAATGGCGAAAATGCGAAAATGGAAAATGGAAAATGGGGTCACATCTTGATTATTGCACTTAATTTATTTGTTAAATCAAAATCTAAAATAACTCTCATTAAGCGTGATACAAGATGTGACCCCATTTTCCCCCTTAAGTGTGATAATCAAGATGTGACCCCATTTCCATTCCCGCATATTTAAGGCAGGAAATCAGTTCAGAAGAAGGTAAATATCTCAATCTTGTCTTGGAAATCATTAATGCGACACCCTAAACAAAGGCAAACCAATGACATAAAATCATGGGGGAACTTGATCGCTTTGTTTAGCAAAGATATGTCAATGTAATATGATTATCAAAGCCAGAAATGAATTTAAACACAGCAAATCAAATTGTTTACAGATTGGGAGCAGGCTCTCAAAAGGAACTTAGTCGGCTCGATGAATGCTATGAATGGATTTTAGACTTTTTGAAGAGGGTTAAATATTTCTTTACTGTACGACTGTCAACCTGGAGGCATCTGGCCACTTTTTCATAATTTTGATGGTGTGTGTAGAGATAATCACAATAACCCGCAATCAAAGATTGGGTGTTGAGCTCTCCTTTGCGAATGGATTCCACCAATTGTGAAAGTGCATCCGGTTCAGTGTATTTATGATCCCCTTTGTAATCTTGTCCGACAATGACATTGCGAACGCATTGTTCGAGTTCCCGCACATTTCCCGGCCAGGGATACTGAATCCCCAAATTTTTAAGGATAACCGCTTTGACCATATCTGTGAGTTCTGGAGAGGGGCGTCCAACAATCCGATTCACTGTAAATGATAACAAGGTGTCCAACTCTTTGGGATCTTCAGCAATTCTCTGTCGCAAAGAAGGAACCGTGATGACATCCGAGCATAATCGATAATAAAAATCATCACGAAAAATGTTTTCGCGTCGTAATTTATTGATGGAACGATTGGTAGCAGCAATCACTCTTCCCCTGAATCGTTCAACATGATGACTTCCCACTGCACAAAAATTTCTTTCATGCAATACTTGAAGCAGTTTGATTTGGATTGGAATCGAAACATCGCCAATTTCATCCAGAAAAATGGATCCGCAAGCAGAGCATCGGGAAAAAATACCCTGATGATCTTTTACCGCACCAGTAAAGGCACCTTTTGTATAGCCGAACAGTTCAGATTCAATGAGCGATTCTGGAAATTGGGACAGATTGATGGCAATAAAGGATTTTAAAAAACTTTCAGCAAAACATCCAGATGTTTCATCAAAAGGAATATAACCAGATCGACCGATAGCCATAGCGGCAGTCCCTTTTCCAGTTCCGGTCTCACCCAAAATAATGGTTGAAAAATCCTCCATACGATCCCACATATACCGGTCATACAAGTCGATATTTCCGGTGAACACATTATTCCATAATTGAAACCGTAATGTTTTCATGGCGCCACTGCTGCCAATCAACGTGCGGTTAATAAAATAAAACGCACGGCGCACTTGATAACACATGGCAATATATCGATGAATGGTTTTAGAATGAAAGCCCTTTCGTTTAAAAAAAGTATAGATTTGTTGGGCAAAGGGAACAGGTATAGATGTCTCTCCTGCTTTGATCTGGTCCAGTATCAGTTGATCAAATCGATCACGAAAAGAATAGAAAAACTGAAATAAATAGACATGTTCCATGAGTTTACGATCTGACTCACAAAACTGATCGATACGACTGTATCCATTATGTTCCAACTCTTTAATCCGTGTATCAACGTTTTTAATCGCTGCTTCAATTTTATGGATATTTAAATTTTCTGATTTTCCAGCAATTCGAAGATCAACCCGCCGGCGTTGATCACTGAATGGATTGGTTGTAATGGCCTTATCCACAAGCAAAAAAAAATTTCGGTCGGTATCGCTTAAACGAAAATGTTCTTTCATACTGCTTTGCCTTTGATGTCATTTTTTTAAATAATTTCTTTTAATAGATCATCACATTGAAACACGTTACCTGCAAGAGACATGACCATATCTTCATTACGAAATTTTTTCCATATGTTAAGAAAATCGCGTCGTTGATACTCAATGGCACCCATATTGAATTTATAGGTCATATATGGATGCCCCATATTCCAAAACATGATTGTTGACTTTTTTAAAAGAGAGGCAAGACAAAGTAGTTGTACCTTTCCGAAATTATTATAGTTTTTTCTATCAAAAAAGCCGGTTAAACTCGTATAGGTGCTACCGATCAAATAACCGATTTCTCCGCCGATTAATGTTTTATTATGCCATAATTCAACAGAAATTACAGTTATCATGTACTGTTGTTTTGAATTTATCATTGATTTTAAAACAGTTATATAGGGATCTGACATCCAGCTATAGGCACCATGATATTTTTTGATGCCATCAAGTACAGCGGAAATATCGGCATTGATTGAAAGCGTATACTGATTGTCATGAAAAATATTTTTAAGGATAAATTGTTTCAATCTCTTTGAAATATGAATGTTCTCCCAATGAAGAACCGCATAACTGAATTGCATTTCAGGAAGAAGAAAAGCATTCCCCAGCATGTCTTTTATCGATACAGATATAAAGCCTGCATGTGCAAGGGCGTCATACATTTCAGGTGACCAGTCATCTGTAATATAATAATTGTTTACACCATTATTATATATACAATGGGTTAAAAATGTTTCATCCTGTAAATGTGATAATTTTATATATGGATACATTGCAATGATATATCAAGAAAAGGGGTTAAACATATCGCGACGCCTCTAATTGAAAGAAAAATATCTATGGCCACAACATTCAGTTGGATTTGTTCAAAGTCAAATCTTTATTAGTATAGCGCCCGCCCTTTTATCCAAAGATTTTATTTTTTGGGCAGCAACGCTTCTGGGCGTCATTCCTAATGGCTGGTATGGTATTTTTACAAAAACTATCTACAGCAACACAACCGATTCATAAGCCTCTGTTGCCGCAGCAATATTTGCTTCTGCTTTTACCGATATTTCCAATTGAATGGCTTCGAGCAATGAATTCATTGAGGGCATTGCTAATGCTCGTGCAAACGCGCCAACCATTGCAGTGTTAATGATGGGATGGGTTTGGGTGCCCAGTTTATGTTTGCGTGCAATTTCAGCAGCATCAACCCGCGCAACTGAAAAATGTTTGCATCTGTCTGGCAACTCAAAAGATACCGGTGCATTTAATACTATCCAACCCTTTGGTTTTAAACCATTCATCACAGGTGCAGTATCAAATAATTTCCGATCCTGAACCACAATATGATCTGGCGTATAAACATTGCTCCGAACCTGTATTTTTTTTTGATCCAGACGAAGATAAGCCTCAACCGGCGCTCCTCGACGTTCTACGCCAAAGGATGGAAACGTTTGCACATAATAATCGTTTTTAAATAACGCCCGGGCCAATATAACCGAAGCCACGACAGTTCCCTGACCGCCACGTCCGTGAAATCGAATTTCTATCATGGGGTTGAATCCCTTTTTCCTTATAAACCTTTTGTAAAAATGGACTTAATAGGCAACATCCATTGACACCGATCAAGTCCATTTTTCATATGGGCAAATTTATCAAATCATGTGTGTTTAGTAATCCAGTGTTTTTAAAGTATCGACCAGATTCTGAACAGAACTTGCCGATGCTGTCAGGGCTTGCTTTTCCGCATCAGTGAGCTTGATTTCAAGAATGGTTTCAATACCATTTTTTCCCAATTTTACCGGTACGCCAATAAATAAGTTTTGAATACCATATTCTCCATTGAGATAAGCGGCACAGGGCAATATTTTTTGCTGGTCCTTAATGATGGCTTCAGCCATTTCAACAGCCGCTGCTGAGGGCGCATAATAGGCACTTCCGGTTTTCAAAAGTCCGACAATTTCTGCTCCGCCCTTACGGGTACGATCTACCAGGGATTCAATGCGATCCGCAGAAAGCAATTCTGTAATGGGAATACCAGCAACAGTAGAATACCTTGGTAATGGCACCATCGTATCACCGTGACCGCCCAAAACGCAGGCATGAACATTCCCAACGGAAACATTTAATTCCATTGAAATGAATGCACGCAATCGCGCAGAATCCAAGACTCCCGCCATTCCAATAACACGATTTGAGGGAAATCCACTGGTTTCAAAGGCCACATGACACATAGCATCCAGCGGATTGCTGACAATGATCAATATGGTTTCAGGTGAATATTTGACAATTTCCTGGGTTACATTTTTAACTATTTTTGCATTGGTAGTCAGAAGATCATCTCTACTCATTCCTGGTTTACGTGGCAAGCCGGCCGTGATAATCACAACGTCCGAATCAGCCGTTTGTTCATAGGATTGTGCCCCGCAAAGATGAGTATCATACAATTCAATGGGAGCGGCCTCAGCCAGATCTAATGTTTTTCCCTGAGGGACACCTTCAACAATGTCAATCAATACAACATCTGCAAGTTCTTTTTCAGCGACACGCTGTGCAGCAGTTGCACCCACATTCCCGGCGCCAACGACAGTAATTTTTTTATCCATAATACTTTTATCCTTTAAGTTACTCGATTCTCGAGTGAGTTAGTTATAAGGTTTGAATTTTATCAATCCAATGGTAAAAATATTTTAAACATTATAGAAAA
>PEAL01000379.1 GCA_002753725.1 Deltaproteobacteria bacterium | reverse complement strand
GTTCATAGCTATAGCGCTCAGAAAAATTCACCCGCCTTTGCTCAGATAAATTCACCCACCAGAAATAGCAAGTCAGATATGTTCATTCATCCAAATCCATTCCTTTACAAAAAAATACCTTATCAATATAATTAACGATTTGAACTTAATCACAAAAGGATAAAGAGGATTATGTCTGACTATTTCAGCCAAGGGACACAAGATTTATTTTTTTTATAATCAGGTTACAACCTTTTTTTATATTTGAACCGAACTGGTATCGGAGAGAAGAAGTACGCACAATAACTGCGATTTACTATTTGCTCATTCGTGCGTTGATTAAAAAAAAACCCCATCTGCGTCAATACCTCACTAAATGCAACCATTGCGGCATATTATTTTTTACCGATCCTCGTAACGCCGGCCGGCAAGATATCAGATGCCCTTTCGGTTGCCGTGAAGCCCATCGGAAAGAAAGCTCCAAACAAAGAAGCATTGAATATTATCAAAGCGAGGAAGGCAAAAAAAAGAAAAAAGAGCTGAATAAGCGTCGCAGAAAATCAGAAGGAAACAAACCTGAGAAAGATGCCCAGGAAGTTGAAGTTGTAGTTGTAGATGAGGATCAAATGGATATGGATAAATATCTGTTGATTTATCTTCAACTGATGGTTTGGCATATTGAAGGCAGACGTATCGCACTGGAAGTGATTTTGATGAAGGTTAAGACGCTGTTGAGACAACACAGCATGGACATTCTTAAAAATAGAGTGTACCACTGTTCAAAAATTAATAAATCACCCCCATAGGAGCAAAAAATGACGGAACAAGTTGAAATGTCATGTATTGATTTACGATTTGAAGAGTACAGGCTCAAGAATAAAGCAGCCGAAAGGACGTTGCTCGCTTCAATTGCGGAAAAAGGAATTCTGGACCCTTTGCAAGGTGTTGATACGGAAGGAGCCCGAATACTTTTGAATGGGTTTAAACGATATCGATGCGCCCAAAAATTAGGCATTGGTATCGTACCCTACATTCCCCTGGCCGTGGATACACCGATGGGAATCATCGAACTGATACGCATTTCAAACGCCAAAAGTCTTAGCATCTTGGAGCAGGCGAAACTGATTGATGAACTGAAAACCGTTTATCATATGAGCACCAGTGATATCGCTCATATGTTGGAGAAAAGTAAAGCATGGGTTAGCGTTCGCAGCGGAATTATGAACGAGATGAGTCCAAAAGTCATGAGGCATGTATTCATGGGACGTTTTCCGGCTTATGCCTTCATGTACATTCTGCGTCCGTTTATACGCATAAACAAAATAGACAAATCACAAATCGATAAATTTGTGAATTTGACAGCAGGCAAGGAATTGAGCCTTCGCGATATAGAAATGCTTGCTCACAGCTATTTCAAAGGATCCGAGGAAATTCGAAAACAGATACAAGAGGGTAATCTTACATGGGTGTTAAAAGGTTTGAATCAAAAGTCTTCATCAGATAATGGCTGCACCCAGATCGAGAATCAGATGCTCAAGGAACTGGAGATCCTTCAGAAATATATGCAGCGAGTGATTCATAAAACGAAGGATGACCGGTATAAAACTGATTCATTTTTCGCGCAGGCGAATCTATTAACCGGAGGAATTTTTAGGCTGTTAAAGATTTTCGAGGAATCGATGAGGGAATTTTATGATAGAACCGGACAAACGTAAAGCAATCTTTTTATTACATAATGAAGGTGTGTCGATACGTCAAATTTCCAAAATGTTACATGTGGATCGTAACACCATTCGAGAGGTTATCAGGCATCAGGGTGAAACGCCGGATGCATTACGGAAAGACCGGATCAAACTGGATCCCGAACTTATCACCCGCCTGTATACCGAGTGTGAAGGATATGTTCAAAGAATACATGAGAAACTTGAAGAAGAACATGAAATCCGGATCGGATATTCCACTTTAACCCGCAAAATTAGGGAATTTGAGTTGGGTAAACAAAAAAATGAGAGATGCGACAGGCATCCTGACGAACCTGGTGCTGAAATGCAGCATGATACAACTGATTACAAGGTTAAAATCGGTGATAAACAGGTCAAGGTAGTGGCCAGTTTAATGTATATGCGTTACTCCAAGATCAAGTATCTTAAATTTTATCCATTTTTTAACCGATTCAAAATGAAATGTTTTCTCCATGAAGGCTTGACATTCTGGCAATATTCAGCGCCAGTATGCATCATCGACAATACGAATCTGGCACGTCTGAGGGGAACAGGAAAGAATGCAGTCATTTGTCCTGAAATGGAGCAATTCGCCAGGCAATACGCATTCAAGTTTGTTTGTCATGAAAAGGGGCATGCAAATCGAAAGGCCGGTAACGAAAGAAGTTTTTTTACCGTTGAAACCAACTTTTTACCAGGTCGCAGTTTTCAAACCCTGGAGGATTTGAATGCCCAGGCCTTTGAGTGGGCGACTGTCAGGATGAACAAAAGACCTGTTGCAAAAACAAACCTGATTCCTGGACAATTGTTTGAATATGAAAAAGCCTTTCTGATCAAACTCCCTTCTTATATTCCGGCCCCATACCTGGTGCACGAAAGGCAGACAGATCAATATGGATATATGGGATTTGACGGCAACTATTATTGGATTCCAGGTAAAAAACGCTATGATGTCAGGGTAATTGAATACGCGAATTCGATCAAAATTTATCAGCACCGTGAATTATTGATCGAATATAATTTACCGCCATACGGCACTAAAAATAAATTAATCGCACCTCCGGGAGAACCTGGGCCGAAATATCAGCCCAAGCATCGGAAAAGACCCACCATGGTCGAGGAAAAAAACATGAGAGCAGTTTCCGAAACTGTAGATATCTGGATGAATTTCGCCCTTGAACATCGCAGCGGAAAGCAAAAACACCATTTTATCCGTCAATTGTTTGGATTATATCAAAAATTATCCAAGGAATTATTCGAAATGACTATCCGTAGAGCCCATACTTATAGGATCAAAGATATAGATACCATCGAACGAATCGCAGTGTTACAGATGAAAGAATATCAGTATCAGATGCCGAGCGCTTTCATCGATGATAAGATACAAAATCGGCAGTCCTTTATTGAAGGATGTTATACTGATGAAGTGGATTTGTCCGTGTATAAAATGAACGAAGAGGAGGATGAATAATGGATGAAGAGCTTATCATGATGATAAAATATCTTCGACTGCCAGGCCTGGCAGAGAATTTGGATCACTATCTGGAGAGCGCCGCAAAAGAAAATTGTTCTCATATTCGCTTTCTGAAATCAATCATTGAGAACGACTATGCGTTAAAGAAAGAAAATTCAAGGAAGTTAAGGATTCACCGCGCCAAAATCCCTGAAAATCTGGTGATGGAAAGTTTTCCTTTTCATCATCAAGCAAAACTCAATAAAAAAAAAGTAATCAATCTTTATGATAATTTTGATTACATGACCCAAAATCGAAACATCATCTGGCTGGGGCCGACTGGCGTGGGAAAAACAGGTTTGGCTACAGCATTTTTGATTCAGGCCATTCATCGAGGATATAATGGGCGGTTCATCCTTTTCCCGGAATTGATCGAACTGCTGTATCGATCACTGGCGGATCATTCCGAGGATAAGCTAATTAAGACCTTTGCTGCATATGACTGTCTTCTGATTGATGAACTGGGATACGTGGAACTGGAACCTGTTCAGGTAGGGTTGTTTTTCACCCTGATGAGTAAGCGTCACAAAAATAAAACCACGTTGATAACCACGAATTTGGGGTTTGAAAAATGGTCGTCATTTTTAAAGAATGACCATCTTACAGCCGCGCTGGTCGACCGGTTGACTGAAACTAGTCACGTCATCAATATGAGAAAATGTGTTAGTTTGAGGACAAAACTGGATAACCACATAGAGTAATAGAGTAAAAAAAGGTTTAAAATGGCCAGCACATATGAGGAGATTTCTGTCAAAGCAGATATTGTTCGCAATATCAGTCTTATCGAGGTATTGAAACGCTCCGGAGCGGAAAAAGATAATTTCGATAAGGCAAAATGGCACACAGATCAGGGCGTCATCTCCGTGACTGGCCAAAAATTTATGAACTGGACTCAACGTGCCGCAGGAGGTGGCGCTATTGATCTTGTAATCCATTTACTACAATCGGATTATAAATCTGCCGTTATTTGGTTGTGTGACAATATATATTCCCAAACACTTCAACACGCTCCCCCAACTCAACAACAATTTTCACAAAAATCCAGCCTGATTTTACCAGGTCGATGTGATTCAAAATGGCCGCGTGTAAAAAATTATCTGGAACATAAACGGCGCATCCCAAAACATTTGATCGAATTTCTGACCGCCTTCAATAGGCTATATGCCGATAATATGGGAAATGCTGTTTTTTTACTACTTGGAAAAGAAAAAAGGATTGTCGGTGCCGAATTACGAGGCACAGGTAGTCAAAAATGGAGGGGTATGGCTCCGGGTTCTCGTAAAGATATGGGCTGCTTTTCCATTCATCGTAACCACTCAAAACATATAATCATTTGCGAATCCGCTATTGACGCAGTTTCCTATTTCGCCATGAATAACAATTGTATTGCAATTTCAACATCCGGTGTCAATTCAAATCCTGAATGGTTGTCTCGGGCCATAAAAAAAGACTATCAAATCTATTGCGGGTTTGATTCCGATGAAAGAGGAGACCTTTATGCTGCCAAAATGATTTCTCAATTCCCAACCGTAAAAAGACTTCGTCCGTTAGCCCATGATTGGAACGATTTGCTTCTATCCATCATCCCTCCTTCGTAAATAGCTTCTTTGTAAAAACTCTCCTAATAACTTCATTTCCGATCAGTTTCTATCTATGCTTAAAGACTTCGTCCGTTAGCCTATGATTGGAACGATTTTCTTCTATCCATCATCCCTTCTTCGTAAATATCTTCTTTGTAAAAACTTTCCTAATAACTTCATTTCCGATCAGTTTCTATGCTCACACAGTTTCATAATTTTCTTCATGAATAAAATGTTTTTTAGATTGCGGTGCTGACCAACGGCTTATTTTATCTGAGCGTAGACGGGTGAATTTATCTGAGCGCTATAGAATGCCGCTTTAATATCCTCAGCTTCAT
>PEAL01000378.1 GCA_002753725.1 Deltaproteobacteria bacterium | reverse complement strand
TTGTGTGTTTTTTTTTTTTTTTTCCCATGTGAAGAAAAAAGAGATCGAATGCATCGTCTGTCACGGTCCCATTGGCCAATCCACACATTCACGCATTTATGAAGAAAATCGAATCACCGGGGTTAGCCGTGATATTTGGGGAAAAAACATCGCTGGCATCAAAAAACACACCTGGGACAGGATGAAAATGGATGATTGCGCTGAGTGTCACGCAGAAGTGGCAGGAAAAAAAGATGCCTGCTTTGTCTGTCATAAGTAGCGCAATGATTTCATCATTGGTTGCAAACATCCGGGTTGCGATATTTATGATCACAAATCGATAAATGATTAAGGATAAAAACGATGAAAATAGATCGTAGAGCTTTTTTATCACTGGGTCTTGGGGCTGCCGCAGGAACAGCCATCACGCCAGTGCCCTGGAAATTGATAGATGATTCATCCATCTGGACACAAAACTGGCCCTGGACACCTGTTCCACCAGTTGGAAAAGTGACACATGTCAATTCGGTATGTACACTTTGTCCAGGCGGATGTGGTATTACTGTTCGGAAATCCGGCGATCGCGCGATTAAGATCGACGGTCGGAATGATCATCCGATCAACAAAGGCGGTATTTGTATGCTCGGATTATCCGGCCTTCAATTACTGTATGGTTCCACACGCATTCAAACACCACTCAAGCGCGTAGGAAAACGTGGGGAAAACAAATTTAAACCCATATCCTGGGGGGAAGCACTTTCGCTGGTTCAAGAATCCCTTCAAACATTACGAGACGAGAAAAAAACAAAGGAGTTGGCCTGTATTCTGGGAGCCCAAGGCGTTGTTGCTGATTTGTTTGGCCGTTTTTTTCAGACATTCGGTTCTCCGAATATCTTTAAAATGCAAACTGCTGAAGATATTTCCGCTGCAGGGTTAAAACTTATGCAGGGTGAAAGCAGTTCTATTGCCTACGACTTTGATAATGCTGATTATATTTTAAGCTTTGGATCAGGTCTGATGGATGGATGGGGCGCACCGGGTAAAATGTTTCAGGCCCATGGTCAACGGAAATCTTCTTTAAAACAATCAAGCGTCCGTTTTGTGCATATTGATACACGCCTCTCCAACACGGCTGCCAAAGCAGATACCTGGCTTTCAGTCAAACCTGGAACAGAGGCTGTTCTGGCATTGGGTATGGCTCAATATATCATTCAGGAAAATTTGTACAATTCGTCCTTTATTAAGCAATATACCAACGGCCTTGACGCTTTTAAAGACTTGTTGGATAAAAACTACACACCTCAAAAAGCTGCGGGAATTACGGGTCTGGATGAAGAAATCATTCGCTTTCTGGCAAAAGATTTTACTCAGGCCAAACGAGCGGTAGCTGTATTTGGTCGTGGTAGTCTTGAAAGCCCTGGCAGTGTTCAGGAATTCATGGCCATTCATGCGTTGAACGCTCTGGTTGGAAATATTAACGAAACCGGTGGCGTATGGGCAAAACCCACTGTTGAAACCAACAATTGGATAGCGGCAGCATTGGATGATATTGCCATCAAAGGATTGAACGAAAAATGTATCGACCCTGATGCTAAAGACGTGTCCAATCGTCCCCATCGTTTGATCGATGCCATTGGTAAAACAAAAGAATCTCCCATTTCAATGTTATGGGTTGCTGGTGCAAATCCTTTATACCAGCTCTCTGATCAGACATCTGTTCAAAAAGCCTTTGAAAAAATACCCATGATTGTCAGCTTTTCATCATTCATGGATGAAACGGCCGTTCAATCAGATCTGATTTTGCCTGATCATCTTTATCTGGAAAAATGCGCAGAAATCATGACACCTCCGGGGATTCAGAAACCCATTATCAGTCTGCTCAAGCCTGTGGTTAACCCTCTTTTCAACACAAAACATACGGGTGATGTGATCATTTCTCTGGCCCAAAAAATGGGTGGATCCATTGCTGGCGCTTTTCCCTGGTCAACGTATGAAGAGTGTTTACAAAAACGTCTGGGCACATACTGGAAAAAGCTTCAGGACAAGGGCTTTGTTGAAACTGAATCCTACAAGCCTGTCAAACGCTTCTTGACAGCATCTCGAAAATTCGAGTTTACCGGAGAAGGCCATACGGCATTTACATTCAACCTTACAACCATTGAAGGTGAACTTAAACGTTTTCCATTGGTACTCATCCCGTGCGATTCAATCCGTCTGGTGGCTGATGGATCCCCCACCCCGCCATTTATGATGAAGTCTCTGGAAGACACGGTTCTCAAAGGCAATGATGTATTGGTTGAAATTAACACCAATACGGCTAAATCACTGGGTCTAAAGTACAATGATGTTGTCAGCCTGAGTACACCTCGCGGAACAGCAACTGTACGCGTAAATGTGCATGCTGGTATTATGCCTGATGTGATCGCTATTCCCAGAGGCTTGGGCCATAGTGCCTATGATGATTATCTTGCAGGAAAAGGGGTAAACTATATGTCCCTGATTGGGCCGGTGGAAGATACGGTTACCGGTCAGGATGCAGCCTGGGGCATCAGAGCAAGACTGTCCAGGGCATAATCAGGTGAAATATGAGGTTTAAATGAAACATTCAAGCACACATCAAAAAACGAACAAATACGGCATGGTCATCGACCTGGATAAATGCACAGGATGCGGATCTTGCATGGTGGCCTGTATGGCCGAAAACAATGTGCCATTTCGTAAAGATGAAACCGATAAAACAAAAAGTATCACATGGATGCGTGTCTATAAAATAAACAATGGAAAGTCTTTTCCCGAAACCGATATTTGCTACATTCCTCGACCTTGTATGCAGTGCGGTGGGGTACACGACGATGGACATTCACCCTGTGTGTCGGTTTGTCCGGCAGTGGCTACGGATTACAGCCAAGAAACCGGTATTGTCAGCCAGATTTATACCCGATGTTTTGGATGTCGGTATTGCATGGCGGCCTGCCCATATCACGCCAGGTATTTTAACTGGTGGGATCCCATCTGGCCCGAAGGCATGGAACGAAGCCTGAGTCCTGACGTATCTCCACGGATGCGCGGCGTTGTTGAAAAATGCAGTTTTTGTTTTCATCGCTATCAATTGGCCAAAAATAAAGCCTTTGTTGAAGGACGTGAAACCTTAAAAGAGGATGAATATCAAACCTCGTGTACAGATGCCTGTCCGTCGGGAGCCATTACATTTGGTGATCTTAACGATCCGACACATGCTGTTTACACGCTTAAACAAAATAAGCATGCTTTCAGATTGCTGGAACGGTTGAAAACCAACCCAAAAGTGTATTATCTGTCAACGCGATCCTGGGTTCGCGAGGCTTGTGATAATTATATCAAGGGTGAAATGCCTCAAATTGCGGCAGCTCATCACCATTAAGAACACTGTCAAACGAACTGAGATTCGTTTGATTAACTTGCAAATAAGGAGAAAAACATGGATTCTGCACTCATCCCAAAAGGGGTTAAACGGTGTCCGTTTTGGCAATTTGCCCTTTTTATTGGTATTTCAGGCCTGATTGCATTGTGGGGCGTTTACGCCATGTTTTTGTGCTGGTTTAAAGCGCTTAACCAGACCAATATGAATGATTATTACGGATTTGCTCTATGGATTTGGGCAGACCTGGCAGTCATTGCCCTGGGTGGCGGTGCCTTTTTTAGTGGGTTTTTGAAATATATCGTTGGAAAAGATGAACTCAAAAATATTATCAATTATGCGGTGTTGATCGGGTTCATTTGCTACAGTTCCGCTTTGTTGATTCTAGCCATTGATATTGGCCAACCCCTTCGCGGATGGTTTATATTTTGGCATGCCAACGTCCATTCGATGCTCACAGAGGTGGCCTTTTGTCTATCCTGCTATTTTGCAGTACTGACCATTGAATACATTCCGCTGATTCTGGAAAACAGACAGATCGATAAAGTTCCTTTCTTTCACAATCTGTCTCATAACATGCATGAAATCATGGGTGTTTTTGCGGCAACCGGTGCTTTTCTATCTTTTTTTCACCAGGGATCTCTGGGCGGTGTGGCCGGTGTTTTGTATGGACGTCCATTTGCTTATCGTGAAGGTCTATTTATCTGGCCGTGGACATTCTTTTTGTTCACATGGTCAGCAGCAGCTTTCGGCCCTTGTTTTACACTGTCCCTGACAAAACTGATGGAAAAAGTCACTGGCAAGAAACTGGTTAAAGACAATGTTATCGACCTGTTGGCAAAAATTTCAGGATGGATGATTTTTACCTATATGATCGCAAAACTCATTGATACCTGGTATTGGGGGGCTGTTTTAGCCCCACAGGCGGGTTTTACATTTGCTGATTTTTATTCCAACAATGCGTTTTATGGAAAATGGATTGTCATTCTTGAACTTGTCCTTGGCGGTATTGTTCCGGCATTGATATTGACCAATCGATCCATGCGTCAAAATTCGCAACTTCTTACACTAGCGGTTGTTCTTGGATGTATCGGTGTTTGTACCAACCGATGGGTCATGGTTTGTCAGGTAATGGCTGTGCCGGTGTTGCCTTTTGAACAATGGCAACTTTACATTCCAAGCTGGCAGGAAGTGGCGACAACCATCTTGCCTGTGGCATACGGTGCTATTCTGATCGGCATTTCTTATCGCTATTTACCGGTCTTTCCACAGGAAAGGGAGTTGAACCCCATAGACTGCATGCATGCCGAACCTTTACAGGATTCACCGCCTGTCATAGCAATGCCGCAGACGGTTGCAGCATAATTAGAGAAAGGATCACATACAATGTTTCCATTTAATTTTGAATGGGTATGGGATATGTCACACATCGTGTTTATGGGAGGCCTATGGTACGCATTGAGTATCATTGGTGCCGGCATGACTTGGTGTATTGCCAAAACCATCATAGATACCCTCAATCCAGATGACACTGCACATCATCATTGAATTTAAAATCATTTCAACAGCCGGCGTTTCGCCGGCTCTTTTCTTTAGGGGCGAAAATTTTTCGCCTCTATAATACGATAATGCTATTAAATATATGAGAATTGAGCATCACCAATTTTTTTTAGATTGGCATCAATTTATATGCATGCTAATGTTAATGTTGACCCATTCTATAAAATGAATTGATCCCGATTTTTGTTGGAGATAAAAAATGATTGTTGATCATCTTGAT
>PEAL01000377.1 GCA_002753725.1 Deltaproteobacteria bacterium | reverse complement strand
GGATAGCATCATCATCCAGCTCAAGATCAACAATATCTGTCACCTCTATAATATTTACATCGCCGAATAATGAAATCCACTTATTCTGTGGAGATATCAGATATGCTTGAATATCACTGAAATGCCGATGTTGAACTTTTATCCTTATTTTTAGGTGGTTTATCTTACCAATATCAGAAAGAGTCATTTGTAGGCGTATTTCTTGTAGATCGGGTAAGACCATGGGGAGATTTTTTGCACGACGTTCTATTTCATAGGTATCTTCTTTTTTTATCAACGCATTACACTGGGCATTCAACCAGCCTTCTGCTGTGGCTGTGAATATAATGTCCATATCATCTTGTATCAAAGCATCTTTTACAAGAATCGCAAAATTACTGCACTGCCCCCGTGTAATGTTAACAGATTCAGGCATAGATAACCATTCAGGCTCACTTGAAGACAAGTGAACAGTAACATCTTTGGGAGAAATAAATGGCAAACAAACCTGCCCTATATTTATATCCTCTTTAAGTATTTCAGGTGTTTGAATGGTTAATTGATTGAGTTCAGCCTGCACAAAAATACGTAATCCTCCCTTGCCATCAGCCAGGTAAAGATAGGGAAAAGCATCGACCACATCATTGCAGCTATCCCTGGATGGAAAAAACATGATTTCAGTGGGTTCTTCTGTTTGCTTGGTATCGAGTATTCTCAATCCATCCGGTCCACAGGCGACAAATGCATAATCATTATGAACAGCAACATCTATCGCTTGCATGGTTTCGGGTGCAGAGCCGATTTGGATCAATTCATTGGATGTGTCATCAATGTTAAGTATCAACAATCCCGATTCCTTAGCCGCGAGAAAGAGTCCTTTTGGATTGTATTCAAACTGAACCACCTGTCCATTACCTTCAAAACAAGATTGTTTGACAAATTCAGTTGCCCCCAGTTGTTTATAATAGGAAATTCCCGCATCCCCCTCAGCAATAAAGGCTTTATGTTCTATCAATTTCATGGCATGGGCGTTACCGACAGTATCAATGGTTGAAACAATGCAGGGCGAGGTTACAGGTGACAGACTGATCACTGATACGAACGACGCTAAGGTTGAAACGTATGCATAATTAAACGCTCCCCATACATGATTTGCAAAACCATTGACCGATGTCTGGGCAACCATTGTCACAGCATCAGACGTTGATGTATTGAATATTTTCAATCCATCGTCTCCACATGCAGCATATAGAAAATTTCGGGTGTAAAACAAACTTTCAGCAGGATTTTCCAGAGAAATGGAGTCAAGGGGTTGAATGTCTAACGGGTTAATAACATTTAATATCTCAATACTTCGAGGTGTTGCGACAAATGCAATGGATCTTTCAGAATCGATATCCAGTGTTGAAATGGAATACGCATCCCACTGTGCAATTTGAGTCACATTGTTTTTTACTGTAATATAATCTTTTATCGTTACGGAATCTGTTCCTCCTGATCCATAGACCGTTAACTGAACAGAGAACAAGCCCGTTCGGGTATAGACATGCACAGGATTCATGGCTGTACTGGTACTGGTATCACCAAAATCCCACAGTACATCTGTGATCTGGCCTTTTGACGTTTGGGTAAAGTGAACATACAAGGGTGAAATGCCTGATTGGACATTCGATACAAATGATGCCATAGGCGGAAAGTCATGGACCGTAATATAGTTTGTTTTTACTTCAGAATACCATTGCTTACCATCATTGATAGCCAGTGTGACTGTATAGTGTCCAGAATTTTTATATGTATGAACCGGATGTTGTGTGGTACTGGTATACCCATCGTCAAAATTCCACTCACTGGATAGAAAGGTTCCTGCAGTCGTGTTTGAATAGGAAACGGTTAGAGGGGCATAGCCATTCTGTGGTGTGGCAATGAACTGTGGCGTTGGAACCCCCTGAACACATTGATAAACAAATACCTGGTCATAGCCGATGACATAAACATGATTATTTGTAGCAAAAATTTTATAGGCTGGTGCCAGAAGATTGACTGTTTCAATGACTTCAATATTATCAGGGTCTTCAATGTTCAATGCCCATAGTTTTTCATTGTATGTTGCAACAAATGCGTGATTATCCATGAGCGCAGATCCAACAGCAGTCTCAATTTCTTCTTTACATGAACGTTCCTGAGGACATTCAGGATTTGAATAATCGATGATACAAAACCCTGCATCAAAATCCGACACATAAGCCAATTGATTTCTAACATGGATGTGTTTGGGATTTCCAGGCCGATCATAGACCCCTATCATCTGAACGTCCTGAGTGCCCGGGTCGATAATTTCATTCAGATCATAGACATTGATTCCTTCCTCAATGTCTATGACATAAACAATTTGATTTTCAATAAATAAATCAACAATTTCAGATAAACCAGAAAGTTTTACTCGGTTAACCTCAACCGTTTCCTGGGGGGATGAAATTTGAAACATGGATAGATTTTTGCCATCATTCAGTAGTGTGCAGGACATGATAATACCGGCATATTTTCCGTTCGTATGCAAGCGATCAGCATAACACATCGTTTGTCTAAAAACGTCCTTTGGATGTTCTACGTCACTGATATCAAAAATAATAAAGCCCTTGTCTTCATTTGTAACAAAAAGGTGATCATTTTTGTAAAAAAGATCGGTAACAAAGGCATCCATAGTAATCGTGTTGATTTCTTTTTTATTGATCGGATTACCTGCATCCAGAATAACAATTAAATTACCCGTTCCGACAAACAAAATGTCATTTTCTAAATCAGAATCAATGGCTGATGTTGATTGATATGGCCATGTAGACACATGTTGCAGGAGACTTTGATCGGCATATCCATAAGAACAAACCATCAACAAGCTGAAAAAAAACAGCCATATCCCTTTTTTCATAAAAATCCTTTCTAATCAAAAGAGAACACAGAATAAAGACCCCTTGATTAATTATTCAGGCGATCAACAACCGCTCTTAATTGTACCAGTGTATTTTTCCATTCAGATTCATTTCCTTTCAAACGATCGTACAGACCTTTGATTTGATTTTTTCCCTGAACCAGTACGCGATTATCCAAATTTGCAAGAATAACACTGGCATTATAAATTCCATTTTCATGACCATCAGTCATCATACTTTCAATGCGTTCAAGGAAAAAATGAAGTATTTCATCCTGGTTCGTTGCGGTGATTCGTTCAATCAATCGTTGAACGGATCCTTGTCGAATGGATAATTGCGTTGAAACGGTTGCTTCAAGATAAGGATACAATTCTGATTGAACCGGAGGCTCAGCTTTTTGAAGGGATAATTTTTCATTCATTTGATCTTTTTTAAAGATATTGATTTCAGCGGGTGACACCTCAAAAGTAACATCAACACAATATTTTTCTTCTGTTGATGAAAACCCTGTGTCAACATATTCAATATTATGTGCGAGTCCCAAGACATCCTCCGTTTTTTTCCCACGTAAGCGTTCATCATAATCGTATAATGCTTGAAGAATAGCCTGTTGTTTTGTCTTTAATTTCAATGTTTTCAATGTAATATTGTCATCAAAGAAACAATAGGATTTTTTAATTTTAAAAGGACGAAATTGAAGAATGGTTTCATTTGAAACATGCGCTTGAATGGTAATACAGGCCTCACCAAATTGATTACCATTTTTATATTCCACATTGGGTGAGATGGTTACGCTGTCCGCAAAAAAATTTCGAACCGCAGCTTTTTGCATGCTTGCTGGCGTTTTGTTACTGTTTAAAACAATTTGTTCAAATAAATCATCGATGACCGCATTTTTTGAACGATCAAGTAAGAGTGATTTAACCTCTGAGGCATCAGTAAAGGATTTTCCAATTAATGAAATACACCAGGTCTTTGATTTTTCAAGACTCGCAGAATCATCGGCAAAAACCTGAGTTGTCGCAATGGATATCATCATCAAAAAAACTGAAAAAAGTTGTATGACCAACCGTTTCATAACAATTCCCTCCTTATCGGTATGTAAATAAAAAACAAACCGATTACCTAATCTAAGCCATCGGTTTGTGTCAAGAATGTATTCTAAAATACTCTAAATTTTATTTTATCATAATTTTACCTGCATGTGATTTAAAATAGTTTCTACCGATCGTCCCAGCAGGAAGTTCATTTCCGAGGATTGCAGGCCTGTACGTTTGTGCAGTGTGTATCGAAAATGAAATTCAAAGCGAATCATTTCTTTAAAAGTTGATATCGCTTGTTCCGATACTATCATGTTAGAAAAAGGGCGAATATTTTCAAGTTCAGACAGTGGACACCTGGATTCATGATATTCAATCATTTCGTAATAAGCACTGTTTGATGGAAAAATGTCTCGACGTGTCAGCCGGTTCTTTGCATACATTTGTATAAAAGGTTCTGGATCATAACAATTTTGCGTCTGACATTCCACCGGTCGATGCGCGTATATACCGCAAGATCGA
This sequence comes from Deltaproteobacteria bacterium, assembly GCA_002753725.1. GTDB lineage: Bacteria > Desulfobacterota > Desulfobacteria > Desulfobacterales > Magnetomoraceae > Magnetomorum. Next base: position 718 of record PEAL01000377.1, on the reverse strand, counting down.
TCTTCTACTATATAAAATGTACAATAACCATCTTTTTTGTTTTCAATGGGTTTGATAATATCCTGTTCAAGCCTGATAAACTGTCCGGCAACATTGTCATTGATCCATTCTCCCTTTCGATAGGTAATGAGTTGATTTCTGGGAATCGCACCGGATTGGATCAATTCTGAATCTATTCCATGAAGGGATGGACTGTTTTTTTTACAACACGTACCACACCGACGACACGGGCTGCTGTTTATGATACGACGATTTAAATTTTTCATATGATAAATTTTTTTATTATGTTGGATCATTTAAATAAATAGGGAATGCTCGAAAAATAAGTTCCCCATTTAATATTGTGCATTCGTTGTTTTTCTGTGACTCCCAAAGCTAAAACTTTAGGACGCCAATGTATCGATCCCAATCCAAGAGCGAAAATTTTGTTTGGTAACACACATACGTTTTTTTTTCAATATTGTAATTCGTGAAAAACCTTACTGAATGCAGTACTCACTATGAATTATTAAAGCGGCCATTGTTGAATTAAGCGGAGAGGGTGCAACACAAAAAAGTTGGAGATTTTCTCTTAGCCCTGAAAGGGCGGCTATATACCAGCCCAGGGCATCGCCCTGGGTAAATAAGTAATAAAATATAGCCCTGAAAGGGCGTTACATAATATTATGATTAAGTTGTAATATGTGCCGCCCTTTCAGGGCTAAAACACCTCTATGCC
>PEAL01000376.1 GCA_002753725.1 Deltaproteobacteria bacterium | reverse complement strand
TACCACTTACAACCTTGCCCGTATGAACATGCTTTTGCACGGCATGAAAGATACCGAGTTTGAGATATTTCATGGAGACACATTGCTCAACCAGTGGGATATACTCAACGAAATGAACCCGGCAAAAAAAATGGAATTTGATGCCATTGTTGCCAATCCGCCTTTTAGTTTACGCTGGGACCCAAATGATACTTTGGCAGAAGATTTTCGTTTCAAAAGTTATGGACTTGCCCCAAAATCAGCAGCCGATTTTGCATTCCTGTTACACGGATTTCATTTTTTGGGGCAGGAAGGCACCATGTCAATAATATTGCCACATGGTGTTTTGTTCCGTGGCGGTGCGGAAGAGAGAATCCGCAAGAAACTTCTAAAAGATAATAACATTGATACAGTTATCGGCCTACCTTCCAAGTTATTTTATTCAACAGGAATTCCTGTCTGTATTCTTGTATTAAAGAAGTGCAAAAAAGAAGATGATGTACTCTTTATTAATGCAAGTGAACACTTTGACAACGGCAAACGTCAAAACTCATTGGGTAAAAAACACATTGAAAAAATTGTTGACACCTATAAGTTTCGTAAAGAAGAAAAACGTTACTCCAAGCGGATTTCAATGGAAGATATCGAAAAGAATGGCTACAATCTGAATATTTCGAGATATGTAAGTACTGCTGAAGATGAAGTGACAATTGACTTAAATGAAGTGAATAAGAGTTTAAATTCAATCAATGACCGGATTGAAAATAAGACAAGGGAGCATAACAAATTCTTGAAAGAGTTAGGATTAAAAACAATATAAAATGTCAATAAACCCAACGCTCAGTTCAAGCTAAAAAAACATATCTTGCTGCTGTATCAAATGCATTTTTAATGGGTGCTGTTTGGGGTGATGTAGACCCTACTGATAATAGTAAACGTCTTTTTAACCCTGAAACATATGTAAACTGGGCAGAAGCTTTAAAAATGGTTTTGAAATCAGCTACGATTCGTGGCCTTATTGAGTTGCCAACATCAATTTTTCTGCAACCCGACAATTATGAAAAAGACTATTGGGCAAAGCCTTATTACACATTTGCCCGAAAGAAAAAAGCAGTGAGTAATGGTATTAAATTTTCAGATTTGCCAACAAGGGAGGAAATCGGAAAACTTATTGTTGTTTCATTGGATTTAATAATACCCAAAGAAAATTGAATATGAGAAGAGAAATATAGTCGAAATGATACAAATTCACATACGCACAAATGAACATAATTCTAAACTTAAAATTTTAAAGATTCGGATATAATAAAATCAATAACTTATATTCACGTACATAAGAGAAAAGAAGAAAATAAAAATTATATTTCCGATTTTGAAAGTGAAATGAAAAAACGAAAAAACTGTTGAAAAATGACAGACAAATAAAATAACCAATCGTTCGAGCGGACAAAATTTTTAAGACCCAATTTCGCTTCGCTCAATTGTGTCTTAAAAATTTAGCCGCTCACCTTAGTGTTATCCTCGTAAACTTGGAACGTGGAGACCTGTTACATTCTTTATTTATTGATTTCAATTTTGTTTTATATTTTTTTCCACATAGGTTTGAAACTGATATCCACGCACTGGTTATTGTTTGTCAATACACGCAAGAAGAACTATGATTCGTCTGATGCAAATGATGCACATGATGAGACAGTCCGCTGAGCAAGTACGCAACCGGTTTAGAGAGTGTGAATCCACCCAAGTGCGAGGAGTGAAAGCCAGCAAACACACAATTGGCTTAATTTTTGAAAACGATCCAAGTGTTTCGAATTCACATTCTGTATAAAAAACAATCGACTCTATTCTGGACAACGACTCAAGAATTTTGGGTTTAGAGTCTGAGCAAACACATAATCGGTTTAATTTTTGGCAACGACTTAAAGAGCGTTGAGTTCAGATACTGATAAAACATATAACTGGCTTATTTTCGGATATCAAATCAATTGATAATCGTTAAAGTATAAAAAAGGAAAAAAATGATAAATTGGTTAGTTGAGAATCAAAAATGGATTTATAATAACATCCAATGGATTTTTAGCGGTATCGGCGTTCTTTTTGTAAGTTTATTACTGGCTAAATTATTTAAAGAAAAAAAGAATGAGACTCGAATAAATTTTTCATTCCCTCGTAATGACGAAATTGACAACAAGAGAAATGCTACACATATAGTAGACGTTCATAGCAAATCTCCTATTCCCCTCCAGCTTCCCCTACAAGTAGATCATTTCACAGGTAGAGAGAAGGAGCTTAAAAAGCTCCTGAAAGATCTTCAACCAGGAAAAAGAATAACCCTTTGTGGACCCGGTGGTATAGGCAAAAGTGCTTTAGCATCTCAAGCCATTTGGGCACTTGCACTCGACAATAAATCATCTACAAGGTTTCCAGATGGAATCATATGGCATGATTTCTACAAAGAGCCTCAATCAATAAAAGCCCTAGAAAGCATAGCTATCTCCTTTAAAGAAGACCCAAGACCATCACCTATAAAAGCCGCACAGAGAGCACTATCTGGAAAGCAAGCTCTTATATTACTTGATGGTGCTGAGGATGCAGATGACTTACCACTCATTTTGAATCTATTAGGAAACTGTTGTGCATTAGTGACAACAAGAAAAAAACAGGACGCAGGTGCACAAAGAGACGATATGAAATCACTATCGACAAATGAAGCTGTAAAACTTTTTCAGGCTTGGAGCAAGAAAGAAGATGATACCAAATCAGTTCAACGAATATGTAAGTTAACCTGTGGTTTACCATTAGCCGTCCGCTTAGCAGGTAAATACATATTTGAAACCGGTGAACCTGTAAGTGAATATCTTGAAGATTTAGAAAAGACACCTTTAGAAACCCTCAACCATGGAGCCAGAAAGTTAGAAAGCGTACCAGTTCTTTTAAATCGCAGTCTTAATAATGTAAGTGATGATGCAAAAAGTATTCTTGGCATAGTTGGGATATTAGCATTCTCTCCATTCAGCAAAGAAGTTATTCAGTCAGCTATAACTGAAATAAATATCAATAAAACAATCAACGAACTAATCAATTATGGTTTATTAAATAGAACAGATAACAACCGCTTTATTATTTCACACGCCTTGATTCATAAATACGCACGAGCGAACCATAGACCTGATAATGACGATGTAGGAAAAATTGCAGATTATTACAATTCTTATGCAAAAAAACATGATGAGCAAGGCCTTAAAGGCTACGTTTTACTTAATCAGGAAAGAACACACATCATGCGAGTTATAGAAGAATGCAAAACAAGAGAGATATGGCAAAGGGTTAATGATCTTGTTTGGGCTGCTGAAGACTATCTTGATATGTGCGGTTATTGGACAGACAGGGTTATAGCACTTGAGTCAGGAGTAATAGCAGCAAAGAATTTAAAAGATAGACAAGACGAAGGTGGTCATTTAGGCAACTTAGGCAATGCATACAGTGATTTAGGCAAGATAGAAAAAGCCATCCAATACTACGAAAAAGCTCTCTCTATCAGCAGAGAGATTGGGAATCGGAAAAATGAAGGTATTTGGTTAGGCAACCTTGGCTTAGCATACATTGATTTAGGTAAGATAGAAAAAGCCATCGAATTCAATGAGCAATCGCTCTCTATCAGCAGAGAGATTGGACATCGGCATGGTGAAGGCATTTATTTAGGTAATCTTGGCTTAGCATACATTGATTTAGGCAAGATAGAAAAAGCCATCGAATTCAACGAGCAAGCGCTCTCTATCAGCAGAGAGATTGGACATCGACAGGGTGAAAGTAGTTATTTAAGCAACCTGGGAAATGCTTACATTGATTTAGGCAAGATAGAAAAAGCCTTCGAATACTACGAGCAATCTCTTTTTATCAGCAGAGAGATTGGACATCGACAGTGTGAAGGTCTTCGTTTATGCAATCTGGGCGATGCATACAGAGATTTAGGCAAAAGAGAAAAAGCCATCGAATACTACGAGCAAGCTCTTTTTATCAGCAAAGAGATTGGATATCGACAGGGTGAAGGTATTCGTTTATCTAGATTGGGCGATGCTTACAGAGATTTAGGCAAGATAGAAAAAGCTATCGAATACTATCAAGAATCAATAACTATCTATAAGGAAATAAAGTCACCGAATACAGAATTGTATATAAGCTTGTTGAATATATTAAAAACTTCCCAATAAATAATGTATTGTGGAAATTGCTCATAATAACATAAAAAAAGCAGGAAGCAAGAGTTTACATAAATATGAAAAAAAATGAATACCATAATAATGGACTTGAGAAGTTGGTTGAAGTCTTTGAAAAAACACAAATTGCAATGCAATCACAGGCTGTTCGATCTGTGGATATCGCTCTGGTAGTGCGTAACTGGTTGTTCGGGTGGTATATTGTTGAGTTTGAAAAATCCGGGAATTATAGAAAAGATTTATATGGTAAGGCTTTGATGCCTAAACTTGCCAAGCGTTTAACAGATAATTTGGGAAAAGGATTTTCCAGACGTTCATTGGATCAATACAGGCAATTCTATGAGTGCTATAAAAAGATTTGGCAGACGTTGTCTGCCAAATCTCAAAATAAGTCACAAATGCTCTTGGAGAATATTTTGTCGATTAGTCATGATATAAATAGTAGTCAGCTATTAAAAAAAAATGAGTATCTATCGGGCATCACTAATATTTGGCAAATACTGTCTGCGGAGTTTAGTTTGAGTTGGTCACATTATGTCGTTTTGATGTCCATAAAATCATTGGACGAACGGCGGTTTTATGAGATTGAATCATGTGAAAATAGCTGGGGTATCAGAGAGTTGAAACGCCAAATTAGCTCAAGTCTATACGAACGCTTGGCTTTGAGCCGTGATAAGGAAAAAATCAAAGAACTTTCAGAAAGAGGTCAGGTGGTCGACAGACCTAAAGATATTTTAAAAAATCCTTATGTATTAGAATTTTTGGAATTAGAGGAACATACCAGCTATACCGAACATCAGCTGGAAACAGCGATAATCAATAAAATTGAGCATTTTCTATTAGAACTTGGTAAAGGTTTTCTGTTTGAGTCACGGCAAAAACGATTCACATTTGATGATGATCATTTCTACGTGGATTATTCCGATTTAAAAATTATTCCGATTTTATCACAACCTTCCTTCTGTTTCCAATGTCTTTAAAAAATTTATCGGA
>PEAL01000375.1 GCA_002753725.1 Deltaproteobacteria bacterium | reverse complement strand
TCGGTGAAAAAAATTTTTTAATTAAAAATATTGTGGATTCATGTGAGAAATTGATTCAAACAATAAAAACAACAGGATTTTACTTGATATTTTTTTCTTTGAATTGTTATACGTATATGAAAAATTAAAGAGGCTTTCTGCCAATTCTTATTGAAATGAATTTAACTTTATTGGAGGTAACTATGTTTTCAATTAAAAATGCACTTATTGGGATGATTTGTTTATTGCTCGCAGGCAATACTGCTTATGCCATTCAGACGATGGATATTTCTGCGGATGTTGAAACGATAACCGCAACACATCAGGCACCATTATACTATGCACCTGACCAGACCTTGACCATTCACACAAGCATTGAATGGTCCTGTACCTTAACAGCCCTGGGAATGAACGTGACACTCCCGACAGGTTGGACCTATATGGGGATCTCTGGCGCAAATCCATCGGATATTTCACCCAAACAAAATGAAAATCATGTTTTTTTTGCCTGGATCAATAACTTAGAATCTCAGTTGGTGACATTTTCCTACAGCGTTAAAACCACCGATCAGGCCGATCAAAATCAAAGCATATCAGCGCGGATGATTTACAGGGTAGAGGCTTCTGAGGAACAGGATCAGTTGGTTTCACCCCATCCATTGGTGATTCGACCGGATATTGATAGTGATGGTGATGGTATTATCAATTCTCAGGATGCTTTTCCTGATGATAAGACAGAAAGCCTGGATTCTGACCAGGATGGTCAGGGAAATAATGCTGACCCTGATGATGATAATGATAATATGCCGGATGCCTGGGAACTGGAACATCATCTGGATGCGTTGATCTATAATCCAGACGATGACCCTGACAATGATGGTGTCAGCAATATTCAAGAATATCAGAACGGCACACCACCGATGAATTTCCGGCCCAATGCTCCGGAGATAGTCTCTCCAGCCAACAATACAAGCGATATTTCTCTTACGCCCCTTCTTGTATCCAACGACTTTCTGGATAAAAATGAAGAAGATAAGCACTTGGGCACAGATTGGGAATTATTTGAGGATATAAATTTTAAAAACAAAATTTTTTCAATTCATACAGATACAGACCAGCTAAGCATTCCTTTGCCAGAGTTTGTATTAGAATCCAATAAAAATTATTTTTGGCGTATTCGCCATTATGATACCTATGCTGAATGTTCATCATGGACTGTTGGACAATTTCAAACGGTTGAACAAAGTAATTTTGAAGATGGTATTCCCATCGGACAAAAAGTCGATGATACTGCCGATGTGGACAATGATGGAACGTTAGATCATCTACAGTCATCGATAAAATCATTGGTATCCGTCGTTGGAGATGTTCAGGTCGGCATTAAAAGCGAATCACCAAATGATTACACTGTCAGTATGGTCCGCTCAATTGATCCAGACCAAGAAATTTCCGATACAATCAATCGACCTGCTGACTTACCTTATGGATTGCTGTCATTCAAGCTGAATGTTGAAATCCCGGGAAATTCAGCCAAAATAAGTGTTCATTATTCTGATCCATTGCCGGACAATGCAAGATGGTACATGTATGACCATCAAAACGGATGGACATCATACATACCGCAATTATCCATTGATCGAAAAACAGTTACCATCTATTTGACCGATGGCGGCGATGGGGATGCTGATCGTGTAAAAAATGGCGTTATTATTGATCCCTCGGGCCCTGGCATTCCTGCATTGCCAGACACTCCGAATACGCCCTATCTGGATGAAAGTATTGATAATGGGAGCTGTTTTATTAATAGCCTTCTTAAATCGTGATTTCATCAGAGGAGAGTAAACATGCGTCCTGCCAATCCACAGATTCAATATACTGAATCAGGAGGTTAACCCCTTCCTCTATGACATTTATATCGGATTCATCTGGCATCCGGCTCCGATTCATTGATTGCTTTTCCATGGTTTGAATCATGGAAAATAATTGTATTCCTCCGATATTGCCGGTGTTACCTTTGAGCATATGCAATTTTTCGTAATACCGTTTGGGGTCATTGTTTAAATAAAACGTTTTTAACTCTTGAATATATTTTCTTGCATCCCGTGAATAAATACCAATGATTTCATTGATAACATCCAAATCTTTACTACAAATATTGATCAATTGCTGGATGTCCAATAATTCATCCCGATGACTCAAAGATTGCTCAAAAGAAATGTCATGTGTTACCTGAGGATATTTTTTCAAACAGTATTTTTTCAGCATGCGAATAATGACCTGTTTTGTGATGGGTTTGGAAATATAATCATCCATACCTGCATCAAGGCATTTCTGTCGATCGTGAGCCATTGCAAGCGCTGTCATTGCAATAATCGGTGTGTGAGATTTTTCCTGACGTTCTTTTTTACGAATGTTTTGGGTTGTTTCAAAACCATCCATTTCAGGCATATTGCCATCCATGAAAATCAAATCAAATCGCTTATGCTCTAATATCTGAAGTGCAATCAGGCCATTATCCGCCAGAGTTATCGAACATCCCATACGTTCCAATAATCCACTGGTCACTTTTTGATTCATCAGATTGTCTTCAACCAGTAATATGCTTAAATGATTGAATTCAGGCGGTTGTTCTTGTTGAATTCGTTGGATAGAGATATCCAGACCTTTTATGGTATTGATTGTTTCAAATACAGCAGAGAAACGGATGGGTTTGGTCAAAACAGTGCTGAATAAGTTGCTGGCTTGTTGATAAATGTTTTCTGGAATTAATCCAGAAGTGGTTAGAATCAAAGGCATCGTGTTATTTAAATTTTCTTTGCGGATGGTTTCAGCAAGCGTGATCCCATCTATTTCAGGCATATGAAGATCAATCATCATCATATCAAATTTTATGTTAGACTGTCGTAATATGTCCAGGGCTTGTTTTGAATTGTCAACATTTGTGCATGACACATTCCAGGTTTGCAAGTAATCACTGATAATCGTTTGACAAACAGGGTTATCATCGACAACAAGAATCGACATACCTGGAAGCGTCTCTTGGGTATTTGGACGCTCCTGGTCTTCGGCAATGGGCAAGTCCAATGTAAAATAAAATGTTGTACCTTGATTCAATACACTTTTCACGCCGATTTCTCCGCCCATTCGAACGACCAGTTCCCTGCAAATAGAAAGCCCTAAGCCGGTTCCACCATATTTTCGCGTGGTGGAACCATCAGCCTGGGTAAACTTTTTAAATATTTTTTTTTGATTGTCATTGGAAATACCGATTCCTGTATCGATCACTTCAAATAAGAATCTGCAAAGATTTTCTGTTGTTTCACTTGTTTTCACACGAATGAATACATGGCCTTTTTGGGTAAATTTAATGGCATTTCCAGATAAATTGTTGATGATTTGACGGATACGCGTTGGATCTCCGATCACATACAGGGGTAAAGCCGGAGGATAATGAACCAGAATATCAACATCTTTATTACGTGCCTGAGCAGACATCAATTGACCGATTTGTTCCAGGGTATCCCGCAGGTGAAACCGGACAGATTCGATAACCAGTTTTCCAGCTTCAATTTTTGAATAATCCAGAATATCATTCAATACAGTTAGTAAAGATTCTGCAGACCAGGTGATGGAATCCACATAATCCTTCTGACGAGGAGACAGATTCGACATGGATAGCAATTCCACCATTCCAATAATACCACTCATGGGCGTGCGAATTTCATGACTCATATTAGCGAGGAATTCACTTTTTGCCTTGCTGGCCGCTTCGGCCGTTTTCCGCTCATGTTCGGCGCGGTTCCGTTCAATCCTTTCTGAAATGTCAACCATTGAACCTTCAATGTATTTCATTTTTCCAGAGGAATCTCGAACGATATGGGCGATTAATGCACACCATTTACGAGACCCATCTTTTTGAAAAATTTGGATTTCAAAGTTGGTCACCTGTCCTTCGTTTTTCAATATTTCAGACAAACGATTCAGATCTTCCTGTTGAATAAAATAGATGGAATCTTTTTCTGAAAACGATTGGATGAGTTCTTCAGGGTCATGAAATCCCATAATGCTTGCCATTGAAGGGTTGGCACTTAAAAATTGGCCTTTTGAAGAGAGCTGGAAAATACCTTCAACAGCATTTTCAAAAATGCTCTGGTATTTTTGCTGAGCCTCGTGCATGTAATTGATTTTTTCATGAATCGCCTGCTGCATTGTTGAAAAACTTTTTGAAAGGCTGCAAAATTCATCTTTCCCATGAAAGACAGGAAAATCCAAATCATAATTTCCAGATGCAATTTGCTTGGCAGCAGCGTCCAGTCTTAATATTGGCCGGATAAATATTTTTTGAGCAAGAAAAATTGATATCCCGGCACCAACAAACAATGATATTGCCAACATTCCAAAGAGAACGATCCTTGATACAGTCTGAACACTTTTCATTTGACGTGTTGCCGCATCGCTCAGATCTTCGAGAACATCTGAAAAGGCATCTTGAAAGACAATCATGTTTTGACGGCAATCCTCCTGAATATTACAGGTGACATGGTACTGAAAAAGAAGCGATCGATACGTTTCAAATATACTGAAAATCTGTTTACCTGTCGCAGTAAGTTCTTGATTATTCTGTGCTTGTTTGTTCCATTCAAGTATACATAAATTCATTTCATAGAGTGTTTGTTTCAAATTGATCCAGGCGACATCAACACTGCGCGTAAAGTATATGTCTGCTTTGAGTTGAACAGACTGATGATTTGTGCTGATGGATTCCACAAGAAACGGAATTTGTTTGATTTGAAGGCTGAGTTGTTTTTCCAGGGTTTTAATTTCTTTTTCAAAAGAAATTTTTCTTTTTTCAGAGTTAATATATTGATGACAAAAAGAACTGTACTTTTTAAATTCCTGAACAGCTTGGGCAAGCTGGATTTCTTTGTGCATTCGAGTCAATAAATCTTTGCTGATTTTTTTTAACAATTGCGAGCATTGCCCAAGATAATTAAACAATTTTTCTTTCATGTGCTTCTGCATGACACGGCCATCATCATACCCATACAAGCGAAACTGATCATGATAATATTTCATTTGAGAAAAAGAATTTTGTACACTGTATATTTGATCGTAAAAAGTAACCCCTTCCATCACTCGACTCAACATAATGTGCCCAAATACACCGATAATGATCGTAAAACTTAGTACAATGGAGAAACAAACCCCAATTTTTTTTTCCCAATGTCAA
>PEAL01000374.1 GCA_002753725.1 Deltaproteobacteria bacterium | reverse complement strand
CTATTTGCATACAATCAAAAGACACATAACAAAAATAAACAAACTTTAATAAATTGATAAATTTTGTGAAACTCCTTATTGAAAATATAGAAAAAACGTTTTCTTTCCCTGATAAAACAACTGTCCCTGTTCTGAAAGACATTCATATTTCAGTGGAAGATGGCGACTTTGTCATGATACTGGGTGAATCTGGATGTGGGAAGTCAACACTGCTCAATATTATTGCAGGTATTGACCTTCCAACATCGGGCAATATTTGGGTGGATCAAAAAAAGATTACCCGCCCACATCCATCCTTATCATTGCTTTTTCAGCAGCCCAGCTTGCTTCCCTGGCTGAATGTTACCGAAAATATTGCATTTGGCTGCAAGCTCAGAGGGGATATCGATGATCTTGATCATCGAATCAAGTATTTTGTTGATTTGATTGGTTTGAAGGGATTTGAAAACAATTTTCCCCATGAATTATCCATGGGAATGGCCTGTCGTGTTTCTCTTGCACGAGCATTAATTGGCCATCCAAAAGTACTGTTACTGGATGAACCGTTTGTCTCCCTGGACACATTTACCCGAACACGCATGCAAGAAGAACTGATCAGCATCTGGAACAAAGAACATTTTACGGCTGTTTTTGTCACACATGATATTGATGAATCCATTATTATGGGAAATAAAGTCGTTTTACTGGGCGGGCAACCTTGCAGTGTCAGAAAAATGATAGAAATCGACACGCCTTACCCAAGAAAAATTACAGACCGGCAGTTAGCACTCAAAAGAACCCATATTATGATGCAACTGGAAAAAATATATAAAAAGAGTCGCGTCAATCATCAGCTATCAGTTGAGGAGGGATATGATCGTTTCATCCGATATAAACCGGCGTAGCTTTTTAAAAAAAGCGTGTGGAACAATTGCTTCGATAGGGGTATCAGCCCTGACCCCTGGTGTATCCTTTTCAAAAGAAAAAGATATGACGTTACGATTGGGATATTTGCCCATCACCGATGCCACGCCCCTTCTCGTTGCCTATCACAGAAAGTACTTCCATGAAGAAGGACTTCAGGTTGCTCCGCCTGTCAAGGTTCGCAGATGGTCAACGCTCACAGAGTCCTTTTTCACCAATAAGTTCAATGTTACCCACATGTTGTTTCCCATTCCCATCTGGATGCGTTTTAATCGAAAGTACCCTGCAAAGGTACTTGCATGGAATCACATGAACGGTAGTGCTATCACTGTGAAGGCAAATTCAGGCATTCACTCTTTTAACGATCTTGGCGGTAAGCAGATAGCGGTTCCATACTGGTATTCCATGCATAATATCATTCTTCAAATGGGCTTGAGACAAGCAGGATTAACCCCCCTCATACAACCACAATCTGTTTTATTGAAACCGGATGACGTGAACCTGTTCATTCTTCCACCGCCGGAGATGCCGTCAGCGCTTGTCGCTAATAAAATTGATGGATACATTGTTGCGGAACCTTTCAATGCAATTGCTGAAATGAAAATTGGGTCTAAAATTTTACGATTCACGGGAGATATCTGGAAAAACCATCCTTGCTGTGTTGTTGTGATGAATGAATTACACATCAAGTCACATCCAATTTTTACTCAAAAAGTCATCAACGCAATTGTCAGAGCACAACTTTGGATAAAAAAGAATCCACGTAAAACAGCAACCATTTTAAGCAGGGAAGGCGGGAATTACCTTCCTGTATCAGAGAAAATATTAGAGCGCGTTTTTACTGAATATGCCCCCTCTATCTATGGAAAGGGAAACACGCCTCAGGCAATTTACCATCCAGAGTGGAATGTTCAAAGAATTGGTTTTCAACCGTATCCCTATCCATCGGCAACACAATTTATTATCAATGAAATGCGACATACAAAAATGGAAGGTGATGCCAGCTTTTTAAAGAAAATTCAAGCAAGCTCTGCGACAAGTGATCTTGTTGATGATTCATTTGTCAAACGTGCCATTTTAAGCGCAGGCGGGTTGGAACAATTTGATCAGACGTTCGATATTAAGAATCCGTGGAACAGAGAAGAAACGGTTTCATTGTAAGTGAGGTTAGCCATGTGGCGAAAAACTGGATATGGATGTATAGGTATCGTATTATTAATTGCAGGTTGGTCCATGACCGGATATATGATTTTTACACAACCAGGTTATGAACAATTTTCAGGTTTTTTACCCATTCCAACATTTAAAGCCTTGTATCAGCTACTTTTTGATATTTCTTTCTGGCAGTCTGTTTGGGCCAGCCTCAGAAGAATTATTCTGGGGATCTCCCTGGCTGCGGTTTTGGGAATTCCAATGGGTATACTGGTTGGTTTTTATACAACCATGAGAATGATTTCATATCCTCCCATCCAGTTTCTTCGAATGATCAGCCCGATATCCTGGATGCCCATTGCCCTTTTAGTATTTCAGAGTTTTGAATCTGCCATTGTTTTTCTTCTCGTTATGGCAACCATCTGGCCAATTATTATCAATACAACATTGGGTGTAACGCGAGTGAATCCCCGATGGATTCTGATGGCAATCAATCAAGGTGCAAAAAATTACCAGCTGATTTTTAAAATTATCATACCATCAACCCTTCCATATATGCTGGCGAGCTTACGCATGGCCCTGGGTGTTGCATGGATTGTACTGGTTCCAGCAGAATTTTTAGGTATTTCCAGCGGTCTTGGTTATATTATCAATGATGCCAGAGATACCATGTCCTATGATCGCCTTATGGCGATTGTCATTGCTATTGGTATTATTGGAACCATATTAGATGCTTTGATTGAATCTATTCAAAGGCCTTTCCAGTGGCGAAAAACGCATGGATGACCCTCGACGGGCAAAAAAATTATTCATGCGATTATTTCCGTTTTGTCCATCGCTTTTTTTTCTTTTCTGTTAATCGAACCGGTTGAAAGCTTGTTTCAACAGCATCGTATCCCAGAAACAGGTTGATCTGCTTTTTCATTTCAAAATTGGGTCTGACATAGAGTTCTTGGGGTAACTCAATGATGGTTTCTGTTTCATTGGGAATTCTTAGATGTAAAAAAGACTTGCAGGGGCCATGATATTCTTTTATGCGTTCATGGAGTTCTGTGAGCATGGATGTGTTCAGGCGGGTCAGATCAACATTGATATGCACGCCTGCGGCCCAGGTATCTTCAGCAGCTTCTAAAGGGACAATACTGTCAGCAATGATTTTAACTGCTTTTTCATTTTTCTGAACCTCTCCCTGAATGATCAGCGGTCGATCCTGTTCAAATAAATGTGAATATTTAAGATATAAGTCTGAAAAAACAACGGTTTCAAAAGAACCGGTTTCATCCTCAAGCCCCAGAAAAGCCATTTGATCACCTTTTTTGGTTCGAATGGTTTTGGTCGAAGCAATTGCTCCTGCGATGCGAATCGCAGTGCCGTGGGATTTTTCAGATAAAGTTTCAGCATTGGTATCAGAAAATTGTTCGATGAGATCTTTATATTTATCCAGGGGATGTCCGGTAATAAAAAAGCCCAGGCTCTCTTTTTCATACGCCAGTAACACGGATTCATCCCATTCATCCATTTGTTTCAGCACCGGATAGTTAATTTTTGCCTTTTTACCACCAAACAAAGACAATTGGCCGCTATTTCTATCCCGTTGGCTTTTTTGACCAAAATCCATGGCCTGTTCCAGGCTTTCCATCATTTGAGATCGTTTGGCATTTGTAGAAGAAAATGCGCCACATTTAATTAAATTTTCCACCACACGTTTGTTGACCCGCCTGAGATCAACCCGTTCACAAAAATCAAACAAGGACACAAATCGCTCCTTTTTGCGAGCTTCAATAATTGCATCAATGGCCCCTTCCCCTACACTTTTGATCGCCATTAAGCCAAACCGAATCTGGCCATCACGAACAATAAACTGATGCTGACTTTCATTGATATCCGGCGGTTGAATGATAATTTTATGATTTCGGCATTCTGTAATAAATTTTAAAACAGAATCTGTATTGCTCATTTCACTGGTCAATAATGAGGCGATGAACTCAACCGGATAATGCGCCTTTAACCAGGCGGTCTGATAGGCAATCAATGCATAGGCGGCACTATGAGATTTATTGAATCCGTAGCCCCCAAACATTTCCATCAAATCAAAAATATGTTTGGCTTTTTCCTGATTCAATTGATTTTCCTGGGAACCATCCATGAAACGTTTTCGATGCTTTGCCAACAGTTCTGGAATTTTTTTCCCCATGGCTTTTCGGAGATCATCGGCTTCAGACATGGAATAATTGGCCAGCACAGATGAAATGCGCATGACCTGTTCCTGATAGACAATCACCCCATACGTGTCGTTTAAGATATCTTCAAGTTGTGGAAAAGGGTATTCAACTTTTTTCAATCCGTGCTTACGATCCACAAAATCATCCACCATGCCACTATCCAGTGGGCCTGGTCGGTACAATGCCACAAGGGCAATGATATCATCAAAACACTCAGGTTTCAGACGAATCATCAACTCTTTCATGCCACTGGATTCCAACTGAAATACGCCGGTGGTATCGCCTCGCTGAATCAGCTTGAATGTTTTGTCATCCCCTAAATCCAGTTGATCAAGATCAGGCCGGGGTTTTCCCTGTTCTTCAATAAACCTGAGGGCCTGATCAATGACTGTCAGGTTTCTCAAACCCAGAAAATCGAATTTGACCAGTCCGATTTTTTCCACACATTTCATATCGAACTGGGTGACAATTTCATCATTTTTACCTTTGAAAAGCGGTAAATAAGTCACCAGGGGTTGATCACCAATAACAACACCAGCCGCATGTGTCGAGGCATGACGCGGAAGGCCTTCAAGGACTTTACAAACGTCGATCAATTCAGCATATAGCGGATTATCATCAATCAATTGCTTAAGGCGGGGTTCTTCTTTTAAGGCAGACTTGAGCTTGATACCAATTCTTTCCGGAATTAACTTGGCAATCATGTCCACTTCATGAAGGGGAATCTCCAGCACGCGGCCCACATCGCGAATGACTGCACGGGTTTTTAAGCTTCCAAAGGTAATAATTTGAGCCACATAATCGCCGCCGCCATACTTTTCAACGACATATTTGAACACTTTTTCCCGACCTTCAATACAAAAATCCACATCAATATCTGGCATGCTTTTTCTGGCAGGATTGAGAAATCGTTCAAAAATTAAATCATATTTCAAGGGATCCAGTGGCATGAAAGAGTTGATGATTCGTCTGAA
>PEAL01000373.1 GCA_002753725.1 Deltaproteobacteria bacterium | reverse complement strand
TTCATCATATCTACAAAGTCATTCTGCAATGTAAATGCCATTTTAAATAATAGACACAAAAATTCGGAAAAACTGACACTTAATTTAAAAAAAAAATTATATTGCATAAAAAAAAAAAGGGAATTAGTAAAAAATAGACATTGGCATTGATAAAGAAAGTCTCTTTATTCAATCGCTGGCCATAATATTTTTAATTCATAGCCATAAATAAAAAAAAATTCAACATTTTTTTATGAAATCTTATAACAGGAGACTTTCTTTTATGCCAGACAATTATTTGAAAATAGCGATTATACCCATTTTTTTGTCTTTTTTGTCTTATTTACCAGTTATTTTACAAACAAACGTTCATTCGCAGGTTCAATGTTTTGATGGAAACGACGCACAGATACATTGCACGTTTAAATTACCAGAATACAATATTTTCGAAAAGCAATGGATTTCTGATTGGCCAATGACCAATGACCCCGGAAAACCACAATTACCCCAAACAGGTTTTTTTATTCAGGTGCCTGAAAATGATGAAATTCACATTGATATCACCGATTCTCAGCAACAATATTGCCATTTGACGGATGTTATCCCAGGGCCTGTTGCCCAGAATCATAATTTATCATCGGAATGGATTCACAAAAAAGATGAACACACGTATCAGGCAGATATGGATTATCCTGTATCTATTTTTGATATTAGCCCGCCAATGCAATGGCGTCAAACATCAATGGTAAGAATTCTTATTCGTCCATTTCAGTGGAATCCAGTCAAACAGCGCTTGAATATTATCCAACAAATGACTTTCACGGTTAAGTTGAAAACAGGTCAACGGTTTCTTGTTCCATCAAAAAATAAAAAAAATAAATTATCCAATATGGATCAAATTAAATCAAACATAATTTCGAATTACACGGCACAGTCAAATACACCAAAACGATGTGTGCAAAGCAAATCAAAGGCGTTTTTTACACCAAAGCTCAATTTAAAAATTTTAAAAGAAGGCATTTACAGCTTATCATACGATGATTTGCGATTGCACAATTTTCCGATTTCAGATTATCCAACAGCACACCTTCAACTCTGGCATCAGGAAAAACAAATACCTTTAGATATTCAGTCTCAATCCTCGTACTTTCAAGCTGGAGATCAGATCCGTTTTTATGGACAGGCCATTCATTCCAGTTATACGGATTCGACTGTTTATCAGTTATCCTGGGGATCAGACGAGGGACTTAGAATGGCCAATTTAAATGCATCGGCCAGTCATTCAACCACAAATCGTGCGGTTGGATTTCAAGATCTCTTGTTGGAAATGAATGATCCAAAAACCTTATGGACACGCACCCCTAACGCACCGGAAACAGATTATGTTTTTTGGGCTCAACTCACAGCACCGGATTCTTTTTCCACATCGTTTGATCTAAAGGATCTGGCATCTGTTCCCATCCCTGCACAAATGACCATTACCTTTCAGGGAAAAACAGAAAGCCTGCATAATGCATCCGTGTATGTTAATGATCATTTGGTTTTTCAGGATCAATGGGAAAATGGCACTTGTTTTTATGCACGTTTCACAAGTGATCCTTCTCTTCTAAAACCTGAAAGCAATATATTGAGAATCAACACATTTTTAAGTGGTACTGTTTTGGTGGATGTTATTTATATCAATAAAATTCATATTCAATATCCAAAGAATCTTGTTGCTCAAGAAAATACGATTGATGTTGGATTTAAGACATTTCAAGAAAATATTGAAATAACCGGATTTACGAACAACCGCATTCATTTATATGATATTTCAGAGCCTTGTTCTCCTAAAAAATTGATTGTTCAGCAACCTCATTTCTCAAACAATGTCTATTCTATTCGAGTATTTAATCAGGCAGCACACCGGATTTATGCTTGTTCTGAAACAGCGATGCAATGTCCAGATATACGATTGGCATACAACGAACGTTTAAAATCAACAGATTTTGGTGCAGACTATATTATCATTACGCCAGAAAAATTTTTTCCTGCTGTTTTGCCACTGGCAGAACATTATATCCATAAGGGGCTTCGCGTTCTTAGTGTTTCTCCTGAAGAAATCTTTGATACGTTTAATGGTGGAATAATTCATCCTCAAGCAATCAACACGTTTCTAAAATATGCTTACGACCAATGGAATAGACCGCAGCCGACTTACGTTCTTATGGCAGGTGACAGCAACCTGGACTATTTGAATTATTTTAAAACCAACAAATCAAATGACGCCCCCGTGTACTTATCTTTTTTACCTGACATGGGAATAAGTCCGGATGATAACCATTATGCATGCACAGAAGGAAATGACATTATCCCTGATATGATTATTGGACGAATACCGGGTAAAACCATATGGGATATTACAAAAATTATTCAAAAAAGTTTATCTTACCGGTCTGAATATTACATCAGCCGGCAGGCAAATTTATTTATTTCAGATAACGATCCGTTGGATCTATTTGCAAATATCAATAAAAATGCCATGCATTTTTTCAAGAACACGATGGAACAGGTTCATCTTCAACTGCCTGACAAGGCTGATAGTGATACTTTCACCAATCAAATTTTATCCCATCTGGATCAGGGCATGGTGATCACAACCTATGTCGGTCATGGCAGCATTGATAACTGGACCGGTGAATATGTCTTTGCGACGCCTGATATTCAAAACATTCAAGCCAACACGCCGCTGTCTTTGTATTTATCTTTGAATTGTCTGTCAGGTTTTTTTAGCTTGCCGGATCGTTACAGTCTTTCCGAAAGCCTTATTCTGGCTGAAAACAAAGGCGCCATTGCGGTTTTTGCGCCAACAGCAATGATGCAGGTATGGGAGGTTGAAATTCTGCTTCGCGAGCTTTTTTCAACGATTCAATCAAGTCCTTACTTGTCGATAGGAGAACTGGTCACAGCAGCAAAAATTTCAGCATATGGCAAGGGGCTTCGAACGGATACTCTTAAAATGTTTACGTATATGGGAGACCCTGGCATGCACTTGAATATTCACACACGTGGTATCCCGGGAGATGCGAACAATGATGGTGATCTGTCATTGGCGGACATTATTTTAATGATGGCGATATTTAATGGTGAACAACATGCAATTGATCTATTTTCAGTGGACATTAATGGAAATCAGAAGCTGGATATTCTGGAAGTTTTGTTTGCATTGATGCAGTTGAGCGATTTTTGATCATCCCAATATTCTGTTTCATAAGGATATGGAACAGGCTTCGTTATTAACTGGCTCAAAATGAGCGAAATAACGAAGCCCGCCCTTTTTCATTTGTTGATGCTTTCCATGAGCAAATCATTACAATTGGCCGATAAATCCATTGGCCATTGTGATGATCATCCGCCAAAGGATATTTCAGGCATATCCACAACGGCGCTGCTGCTGGCTTTGATAGAATCCATCTTACCAAGCGTAATGGGCAAAATGGTTTCAATAAAATATTGGGCAGAAACGATTTGGCCCTTATAGAACGCAGCATTTTTGTTCGCATTGATTTTTTTGATTTTTTCTTCTTCACTGACATCGCCCAGCAAGGCCTCTAATTTTGAAACAGATACATTGGCTCGCCATAACAACATCCACGCCATTATAATATCCCCAGAGACCTCTAAAAATTGAGTGGAATGGGCAAAGGCCACCTTGAATTTTTCACTCATCGCTGTTGTTCCCAGGTGCATGGCTGTCTCTCCAAAGCGGTTGATGGCTGCTTCCAGTTTTTCGGCAAGGGATGAAAGCCCGTCATTTTCTTTGGCTACCTTGATGACCTTGCTAATTTCAGATAGCAAATTCATGAACACAGCCCCTTTTTTCATGCCGATTTTTCTACCCAAAAGGTCCATGGCCTGAATGCCGTTGGTTCCCTCGTAGATGGAATTGATTTTTGAATCTCGCATGAGTCTTTCAACAGGGTAATCCTTTGTGTATCCATATCCACCGTATATCTGCATTGCCTGAACGGTACATTCGAACCCTCGATCCGTGCAATAGGATTTGATAATGGGGGTCAACAGCTCAATAAGGTCTCCCCAATATGTTTTTTGGTCATCATTTTCGGCACAGGCTTCCCTTTCAAAAAGATCTGAGACGTAATAAACAAAACTCCGCATACCTTCCACATGGGATTTCATCCATAACAACATTCGCCTCACATCAGGATGATTGATAATGGGTACTGAGGAAGCCTTTTTATCCAGCATATCCTTTAAATCTCTTCCCTGTACCCGTTCTTTGGCATAATTGATGGCGTACAGGTATGCACAGGAGGCATTGAACAATCCTATGGCTCCAACCCCTAATCGGGCTTCATTCATCATATGAAACATCACACGCATGCCTTTGTTGACTTCTCCCAGCAATACACCACGACAGTTACCTTTACCCCCAAATGTCAACTGACATGTCGGACTTGCATGTAAGCCCAATTTTTCTTCAATGCCAGTGCAAACCACATCGTTCTTTTCTCCAAAACTGCCATCATCATTGACCCAAACTTTAGGAACAATAAACAGAGAAATGCCTTTGGTCCCTTCAGGAGCGCCTTCAATTCGGGCAAGAACCGGATGAATAATATTATCCGTCAAATCGTGCTCGCCACAGGTAATGAATATTTTATTGCCGGATATTTGATAAGTACCATCATCATTTTTAACGGCTTTGGTTGTCAAAGCGCCTAAATCAGACCCTGCCTCAGGTTCTGTAAGCACCATGGTTCCGGTCCATTCCCCAGAATACATTTTCTTTAAATACAGATCTTTTTGTTTTTCTGTACCAAATACTTCGATCATTTTTGCCGCTCCATGGGTGGCAAAAGCAAATGCAGAAAAAGAAAAATCTGCACCAATAATATATTCCAGAGCGGCCTGAGCGATTGGAGCTGGAAGTCCCTGCCCACCGATCTCAGGATCTTCTGTCATGGCAATCCATTCACCTTCTTGAAGAAGCTTGTAAGGCCGGTGAAAACATTTTGGAACTTTTACCTGGTTGTTTTCAAACACAAGCCCTTCACGGTCACCTTCTTCATTGACCGGCAAGATTTCCTTAATAGCAAAATTTCTTGCTTCGGTGATGATCATGTCGAACATTTTTCGATTCATTCCGGCAAATCGTTTATGTTTTGCCAAAGTTTCTGTGTTCAGTTGCTCATACAGAACAAAATCGATGTCTCTTCTGTCAGCGATTTGCTGCGCCATAATAGATTTCCTCCATAAATATAAAAATATACAAAA
>PEAL01000372.1 GCA_002753725.1 Deltaproteobacteria bacterium | reverse complement strand
GTTAAATTCTTACTCATAGATTCATTGTATCAGAGAGATGCATTGATAATAAGCAGTTGAGGAGGTGGGGGCTATTTGATTTTGCCATTAGTGGGGGTGATAACATCGCCGCTAACACCAAGAATTAACATCAATATATTATTTGTCTGTTAGATATGTATTTTGTGCTGATTTTATATAAATCAAAACAATCATTGAAGGAGAAAATAATGAGAAACAAGTCTTTAAAATTCAAGTTATCTATTATTTGTCTTGGGTTAGTTATCGTCCCAACAATAATCATTGGTGGGTTTAGCTTTCGTCAGTTTTCAATATTCGGAAAAAACACTGTTAAAGAAACATACGCTGCTTTAAAAGAGCAAACATTAGCAGTTATTCATGCCGGAATAAAATCAGATCGGCAAATGGTCATCGATATAGTAGAAAAAGTCGAGCGCGATGTGAAGCGACTGTCTGAGTCTAATAGTTTCAATGGCTACCTTGCTGCTCGCAGAGGTAAAAATGAAATGCTCAATCGTGTTCCAGAAAAAGAAGCTGCCAGTGTTTCAAACAGTATTTTACAAGTGTGTATTGCACAACGAAGAGTTTTGTATCAAAAATTATCCACAGATCTTGCTGTATTAGAAAAAATTCTTATGTCTAATGGCGGCGCAGAACTTTCAGGATTGACCACTCAATGGGATGTCATCAACCAGCAAACGAATGAAAAGGAACAAATTATATTGCCTGTTTTTCAGGTTGGCTTTGATGTCATGAGCAATACAATAGAATTTGATGAAAATGTGCCTGTGGTTGATGAAGCTCAAGAACTTATCAATGGCACATGCTCTATCTTTCAACGAATGAACGAACACGGCGACATGATGCTTGTGGCGACGACCTTGAAATCCAATAATAAAAGAGCGACATCATTTTATATGCCGGCATTTTATGCCAACGGCGAGGTGAATCCTATCATTTCATCGATTCTAAAAGACGAAAAATATAAAGGTCGTGCATATATTGTCAATGATTGGTTCATCAGCGCATTTAAAGCAATAAAAGATGAAAACGATGAGGTTATTGGGATGATAAATGTAGGTGCGAAAGAAACAGATAATGTTTCTTTAATCGATCTTGTTCATCACACGATTATTGGAAAAACAGGATATCCGGTAATTCTTGATTCAAAGGGCAATATCATTATCCATCCAAATAATCAGATGGCCGGAAAGAATATTTTTTCAGATCTGTCATTAAACAACTTAAAGGAAAGGAAGGATATGGATTTTATTCACTTGACAATACAAGATATTTCATTGTTTATTCGCCTGTAAAAATTGGCAAAAAAATCTATAGTTTCGGAATTACGATTGCTGAAAAAGCATTTTTGAGTCTGGCGAATACGATTAAATCGAATACTGAAAAAAGTTTTTCTCATGTGATTAAATTACTGGCAAGTGCTGGCTCGTTCATGATTCTTTGTGGCGCGTTGATTGGTTTCTTTTTCAGCATATCATTGTCCAATAATATACGAAATATTAACTATCAGCTTACAGACGGCGCAGGTCTTGTTTCCAGTGCAGTGAATCAGATATCAACAGCAAGTATCGAATTAGCAGAAGGTGCAACAGAACAAGCTGCGTCACTACAAGAGACGACGGCATCACTGGAAGAAATCAGCTCGATGTCAGTAGAAAATGCACGTAATGCACAAGAGGCCAAGTATTTAATGAATGAAATAACTTCAATTGTAAATAAAGCAGATGAAAGCATGCTGGATTTGACCTCTTCCATGAGTTCTATTTTTCAGGCAAGTCAGGAAACTCAAAAAATTGTCAAAACCATTGATCAAATCGCATTTCAGACGCAATTATTATCATTAAATGCTGCTGTTGAGGCTGCAAGAGCAGGAGAAGCGGGCTCTGGTTTTGCAATTGTTGCTGAGGAAGTCAGAAAATTGGCTCTCAATACTACCCAGGCTGCAAAAGAAACAGAAGTCCTGGTGATGGGATCCTATGAAAAAATTCGTCATGGATCAGATTTACTGTTTCAAAACAATGTTATCCTAAAAGAAATTCAAGACGGTGCGAAACAGGCCTGTGTGCTTATTTCACAAATATCTGAAGGCAGTGTTGACCAACAGCAGGGAATTGAGCAGATAACATCTGCCATGAACAAAATGGATTTGGTTACACAAAAAAATGCAAGTTTTGCCAACGAATTTGCCACTGCATCCGAAGATGTGAATTTGCAAACCGTTCAGATGCAATCGATGATTGAAACACTGGCGCGAATTGTCGATGGAGATCAATCAATGCGAGACAGTCTTTTTTCTTTTGATTTATAATTATCTCGAATTGTTTACTCTAAGAGCTAAAAACAGTGAATTTATTTTTGATTTTGTATAAAAATTTGAGAGTTAAAATTTTAATTTGGGTCCGACCCCAATTCCAAATTCCACAATTGATATGATTAACCTGGATAATCATATCAAAATTAGATATGATTAATATATGAAAACAGATCAAAAATGGATATGGCAACAAAGGAAATGGCCAGCATTTTATTATGATATTGAATTGTTGTTATCAGACATGTTAGCCGTTTCACACTTAATTGGTGGACTTGAAGTGATGTGTCAATCATTGACTGAAAAGGATGTGTTAGAAATTTCTGAAACAATTTTGTCAGATGATGCAGTTAAAACTTCGGCCATTGAAGGTGAAATACTTAAACGTAGTTCTGTTCGTTCATCAATAAGAAAAAAACTTGGTCTATCATATGAAACAAATGATTATGATATGAAAACAGATAATTTGGTAAGTATGCTCCTAGACGCCCGAACAAATTCATACGATCATTTGACTGAGGAAATACTTTTTGGATGGCATGCAGCATTGTTTCCAACAGGATATTCTGGTTTACATAGAATTCGTGTGGGAAAATATCGTGGTGAAGAAATGATGAGAATAGTCTCTGGTCCAATTGGAAAAGAAAAAGTCCATTATATTGCCCCACCCAGAAAAAATTTGCAAAATGAAATGAAATTATTTTTAGATTGGCTCAATAATGACAACAATACAAATCCTATATTTAAGGCGGGAATTGCTCATTTGTGGTTGGTGATGATTCATCCTTTTGATGATGGTAATGGTCGTATTTGTCGAGCAGTTAGTGATTATGTGCTTTCAAAAAAGTTTCCATCACTGGTTCATATGATTTCCCTTTCAAGGGAAATCAGCAAGGATCAAAAGGGCTACTATTCTATTCTCGAACAAATGGGACAAAATACTGTTGATATTACGGATTGGTTAAAGTGGTTTATTAAAACTTTTTTAAACGCTTTAAAAGAATCTCAATGGATTATTGATCAGGTTTTTAAGAAATCATTATTTTGGAGCAAATATAAGGAAATATCACTCAATGCAAGGCAGCTCAAAGTTCTGAATCGTTTATTAGATGACGGTGATAAATTTGTAGGTGGATTAACAACAAGAAAATACGCAGGTATTTGTAAGTGTAGTAAGGTAACTGCCAGCAGAGACTTATCAGATATGGAGAGAATAAATATTATATATAAAAGGCCAAGTAGTGGCAGAAGTACAAGTTATGAAATAAGACTTCCTACATAGTTCACCGATCATGCAATTTGCATCGCATAGAGACGTTGCATGCAACGTCTCTATGAATTCTATCTTGATCTTGGAAAAGGAAAGGGGGCAAGTCTGCTCTTGACTCTTTTGCCCGTCGAGGAACAAGAAATTTTAGAAAGAGTCAAAAGCAGACTTGCCCCCCTGAATTATTCACTCCCTGATAATTTTTGAAGCGCATAGATCAGATCATGTAATTCAAGCTTTCGTTCTGTCAGAAAACCACTATTTTTTACAGTCGTATAGTTCATGGCATCGACAATATCCGTTGATCCAGGCAAAAGAATTTGGGCAATCCCCTGCGACAATGCTTTAGCTCCCTCAATGAGTTTTTCAGCATTGGTTTGTGTCGCATCTGTGTATACAGGCGATTGAAAAGGCGTGAGGGCTGTTTGGTTGATCAGCGCAGAAAAGCTCGCGGCAAAAACCGGACTAAAAAAGGTTGCATATGTTTTTTGCTGATCTTCAAAGGATTTTGGATTTTTTTTGCTGTCAGCCATTACCGTTGAAAATGCGCTGGAAAATGCATTTGAAAAAGGAATGCTTTGGTACATATACTGAGGCAATGCGATCGCGATTGCCCCATCAACATACGTAGCAATACTTGAAACAGCACCCGCCGCAGCCATGCAGGCATCACTATTGACAATAACCGTTGATGTCCCTGCTTTCTTGTAAATGGCTGCCAAGGCGGCCTGCTGTGTGGCTTGATAAACAGTATGTTTCACAACTAACAAATCCTCGTCAGGTAATGCAAGCGGTTCAAGGTTTGTAACAATTGACGATGCACAAGCCAATGCACCTGCATGAGAAATAATATCCTGAATGTCTGTAATTTTATTATAGCTGCTCAAGCCTGCACTGGCCGCGCCTTTTGAAATAGTTTGCAGTAATGTCACACTCTGAACGGCTGTTGCCAACTGTTCTGAAATCTGAACAGCCACACCATAATAAGGATGTGGCTGTGGATAGAGTTGCTTGATTGCATCCATATAGCTGCCCACAATTAAGTCAGCCTGAACAAAAGCATTTGCCAGTTGATCAAATGCGCTTAGCACAGCGCTGGCGCCTTGAGGATTGGAGATGGGGTTATATGCGTTTATTGCGTGTTCAAGCAAACGGGCAGACAATTGAAGTTGATAGGTGGCATGAGCAGTTTCATAAGCCCGACGACTCATTTCATCTGAATAGGCTGTTTGATACACACACAATGTGCATAAAAGAATAAACATTGATGCACAGAGAAATTTTTTCATACAAGGCTCCTTTTTATTGATTTTGTATCATCAAAAATTTGAAATCGGGCTGGCTCGACCCGTTGATTTTTACACACAGGACATCGGCTGGGTCGTGTCATTCGTTGACGATTTTTAAAAATATAATCACACGACATACAATGTGCAGGCGTGACCTTAAATGTTTCTTTTTTATTTTTAGCGGATTTTTCAATATGAGGCAAGTGATCATACACTTCTTTTTCCCGAATTCCCACAGCTTTGGACAATTCCCGGGCATTGAAATCTGCCTGAAATAATAGTTTTATGATTTCCTGACGTTTCGTCATTTAAGTTGTTTTCTTTTCAAGATTAACATGAATATTAAGTATTGTCCCTTTTTAAAAACAGGCGTCGGTTGTTAA
>PEAL01000371.1 GCA_002753725.1 Deltaproteobacteria bacterium | reverse complement strand
TGATTTTTTTATTTAATCCAGACTTGAAAAATCCGTTCCATTCATATTGACACAAGATCATGGATACAATAAAAGCATCACCGATTGATTCAAAAAATGAATTTTGATTGAATCGTCAAAACGCTTGAATGTCCGTCAATCGGAAAAATTTTTTTCTTGCACCAAAGAAAAATAAATCAAAAATTCTTCAAACACAATTTACTCCCCAGAAGTTCGGTAAACTATTATTGTCAAATCATTAACGATTTGACTCTTAATACATTCTTTTTTTTAATAAAAAGAATGACGGAACTTTTTTTGTTTTTTGGGGATAACACATTTTATATGTATTGAAACACATGATTGAAATTTGGAAAACAGCAAAGCAGTCTATAAAAAAACAAGTCCCCGGGCATACTTACCGGATGTGGATTGATGGATTGCAACTGGTTCAGGCCGAAGGCAATGAATTTGTCCTGGGCTGTAACAACAGTTTTTCAAAAACCTGGATAACCCAACATTATGAGGGTGTTATTTCAGGTGCAATACAATCTGTTTCAGGTATGCCCGTTTCGGTTAAATTTGATATTATCGGATCAACAAGCGTCTCCAAAAGCGGATCTACAAAAAAAACAGCCTCAACAAAACGTACCCCAAAAATACCCGCAGCCAAACAACAACTGTCATTGCCCAATATTCATAAACCCGGCACTCAGGGGCAACTATTTCGTAAAGGATTTACATTTGATCAGTTTGTGGTGGGTAAAAGCAATGAATTTGCTTACAATGCATCTTTATCGGTGGCATCAGGGAGTCGGCCAGACAGTAATAATTTATATATTGTTTCCAAAACCGGTTTGGGAAAGAGTCATCTGTCACAGGCCATTGGGCAAAAAATGCTGGATATTATGCCCCAGCAACGCATTTATTATGTCACCGCAGAAAATTTTGCCAATGAAATGGTTCAATCTTTACAGAAAAATCAGATGAATCAATTCAAGGAAAAGTACCGAAAAATTTGTGATGTTTTCATTTTGGAAGATATTCATTTTCTGGCTGGCAAAGACCATACTCAAGATGAATTATCATACACATTGGATTCATTGATGGGATTTGATAAAAAAATTATTTTTACAAGCACGTATACCCCAAATGAAATCCCGAAATTACATGATAATTTATCATCACGACTCAGTTCTGGTTTGATCACGCAAATAGAATCACCAGATTATGAAACACGATTCCGTATTTTACAACGAAAGGCTGCTCTGAATGGTTTGGTCTTACCTGAAGAGGTCAATCATTACCTTGCGACAGAACTGACTAAAAATGTCCGCCAGTTGGAAAGTGCACTCATTGGGGTGGCGGCACGTTCATCGTTAATGGGTGAGTCTGTAAATCTTAAACTCGCTGAATCCATTCTTGGCAATATTCAACAACAACAGCAGGAAATTACGATAGATTCTGTTAAGAAGCTTGTATGCAAATATTATAATGTCACCGGTGATGATATCATATCGAAATCTCGCAAAAAAGCGATTGTCATTCCTCGACAAATTTGTATGTATTTGTGCCGAAAATATACTGATCATTCCCTGGGAGAAATTGGAAAAACATTCAGACGACATCATGCAACGGCATTCCACTCTGTCACAGCTGTTGAAAAGAAAATGAAACAAAACAGCAATATCAAAAGGCAGGTCTCTTATCTTTGCGATAAAATAGATCGAGACTTTTCAGAATGACACGAACAAAACTCCTTGAAAACCTCATCACTTTTCGATAGTATCCATTGTCCTACTTTTAATCATTTAACTCGAAAAAAAGGAAAATACGTATGTTTGTCGAAAAAAGAAAGCACATTCGCCTTGATATTATATTAGATGCCAAAATTGAATGTAACAATGGTAATATCTACGATGCTAAAACAGAAAATATCAGTTTTGGAGGGCTTTTTCTTATCCTCACGCCAACCGATGATCTGAAAGAGGGAGACAACTGCACCATTAGTCTTTTGCTGAACAACAAAGAATCAGAGAATAGTATTCCTCTGACATTTCAATGTACCATCGTTCATTGCAGAAAAAAGGGATATGGCATACAATTTATTTGTATTGAAGGTCTGGAAGCCTATGATCATTTTGAAAAACTGATGGTGCTGAACAGTGAATCACCTGAGCGCTTGATGGCAGAATTGGAACGTCATCCTGGACTGATTGTCAAAGACAATAATAGTGATGGCTGTTAACAGGGGCCAGCATTTGTACCTGGCATTCTGACTCAGGACAATTCAAAGAATACCGGTTTAAGCTCGTTTTGAAATATATGAATCTGTGCAACACTTGCAGGGTAACGATTTCTTCTGGGACCAGCGCTTCCTGGATTGAGGTATAAAATATCATTCTTGACAAAGCTTTGAGGTTGATGCGTATGCCCGAAAATAACAGCATGACATCCCGCTGCTTTGGGTGCCAAATCAATAAAATCAATGTTATGTAATGCGTAAAACAGCCTGTTTTTTATTTCAATAACATCAAAGGCTGGAATGGCCTCACAAAATTTTCCGGTATCCATGTTTCCACGAACAGCATATAAAGGAGCGATTGACTTTAGCTGATCAATAATTATTATTGATCCAATATCTCCTGCATGGATAATCGCATCCACATGTTTAAAAAGGGGTGCCACTTCCGGTCGTAACAAACCATGCGTATCGGAAATAACACCAATAATAGCATCAGGCACTTGTGTTTGTTTGTTTTTTAACATAAATGTTTCCTTTATTTTTTTGCAAGGCTGTAATATAATCATTTTTTTTTATATTAATCAACAAAGGACTTTTCATGATCATTATTATTGATTTTGGTTCACAATACAACCAGTTAATTGCCCGCCGTGTTCGAGAACAACAGGTATATTGTCAGATTTTACCACCGGATACTGATATAGAAACCATTCGTTTATTGTCTCCCAAAGGAATTATTTTATCCGGTGGACCGGCCAGTATCTATAAAAATGGTCCCACCATAGATCCAAAAATTTTTGAGTTGAATGTGCCAGTATTGGGTATTTGCTATGGCATGCAATTTATGGTTCACAGTCTTGGCGGGAAGGTTCAGACTGCAACAAAACGAGAGTATGGACATGCAAGGTTGTACATTAAGGATCATTCGAATGTGTTCAACAACATACCTGATGAAACATCTTGCTGGATGAGTCATGGCGATTCTATTACACAATTGCCTGAGGGCTTCCAGGTTTCTGCCATTACGGATAATTCACCTTATGCGGCCATTGCTCATCCTGAACGAAATTTTTTTGGAATGCAATTTCATCCGGAAGTTGTTCACACGCCTGAAGGTCCTGGCATGCTGCATCAATTTTTATTCAACGTCTGCACATGTCAACCGGACTGGAGCATGGACTCATTTGTCATTTCTGAAGTTGAAAATATTAAAACATTCGTTGGAACCAACAAAGTGATTCTCGGATTAAGCGGGGGCGTGGATTCTTCTGTTGCAGCCTGCCTGATCCATAAAGCCATTGGTGACCAATTGACCTGTATTTTTGTGGACAATGGCCTTTTAAGGAAAAATGAAGCCCTTGACCTTAAACAAACATTTCAAGAATCCTTACACATGAATGTTTTGTTTGTTGATGCCAGTGATCGTTTTTTATCCGCTCTTTCCGGAATTACCGATCCAGAAGAAAAACGAAAAATTATCGGGCATTTGTTTATTGATGTTTTTGACTCAGAAGCGTCAAAAATTCAAGATGTCGTTTTTTTAGCTCAAGGAACATTATATCCGGATGTTATCGAATCACGCTCTGCTTTTGGTGGCCCCAGTGCAGTTATCAAGTCTCATCATAATGTGGGCGGCTTACCCGATACGATGAACTTGAAATTAATTGAGCCGTTAAAATATTTGTTCAAAGACGAGGTTCGAGCCCTTGGGAAAACCTTGGGATTACCCGAACGAATGATTCATCGACAACCTTTTCCAGGTCCGGGGCTTGGTATTCGAATCATTGGTGAAATCACAGAAAACCGTCTGAATATTCTAAGAAATGCCGATGCAATATTGCTTGAAGAAATTGAACAAGCAGGGTATTATACAAAACTCTGGCAATCATTTGTGGTGCTTCTGCCTCTGAAAACTGTCGGTATTATGGGGGATCAGCGAACCTATGAAAATATTGCCGCCATTCGTGCTGTCACAAGTATCGATGCCATGACAGCCGATTGGGCAAAACTTCCTCATGAATTGTTGGGAAAAATATCCAGCAGAATTATCAATGAGGTTCGGGGGATCAATCGCGTGGTCTATGATATCAGTTCAAAACCACCGGCAACGATTGAATGGGAATAAAAAATAAAAACAAATCTATAGTATCAAGGACATAAACAAAATGGATGTGAACAGAAAAATTAGAATTGATGGTGATTATCTTCAGTCATATCAAGATGATTATTTTGAACTGCAAATAGATAAGATGAACCAGCGTGTAACCTTTTTTTCCATAATTTTTATTATTTTAATGGGCGTTGCATTAACTTTTTGCTTTTTTTATATTCGAAACAACGTTCAGCGGGTTCCCCAGGAAGTTCAGGATTTATCTCACCAACTCGTGGAAAGTATGTCCACTCTCTCAGAGCGCCACACACAAATGGAATCAACCCTTAAAAGTAAGTTGTCTTTACTTGAAAAAATGACCGAGGCCCTCAGAAAAGATCAAAAAGAAAATCAAGATGCTATGGATCGACTGAGCCGAACAAAAGCCGATCAAAATGATATCGGCCCCATCCTGGAAAAATCAAATCAGGAAAATTATAAAGCCATTGAAGAAGTACGAAAGCATCTCAATACAATGAATGCTACATTTACGAAGCAATTCAATACATTCTCTGAACAGTTTCAATCCTTTAATCAAGATGTGAATGATATTGTCCAAACAAGTATTGCGAGTATTCAAAAAGATGTACAAGACAGACTTTCCAGACTATCAACAAGCATTCAATCGGTTGAATCGGATATGAAAACGTTGAAAACTCGTGTTACAGATATGTCTTCATCTTTAAATACAGTTAAATCCTCTGTTAATGATGTGGTTACCAATCAAAAAGATATGATTGATAGTGAAAAGCTTGAAGAATTTTTGTCCATTGAACGTGAAGAATTAAAAAACAATGCGGCACGCCAAAAGGCACTGATGGACAATCATCTTAAGGTTTTAGAAGAAAGGCTTGAAAATATTCGTTTAAAAGTCAATAACATTCAAAAAATAAAAAAAAATACAAGCCC
>PEAL01000370.1 GCA_002753725.1 Deltaproteobacteria bacterium | reverse complement strand
ATGTTCAGACTAAGGGATAAAAAAAAACAATTGGATAAGTTTCACTTGTCCAATTGTTTTAAACGAATAAAATAACATACTTTTTCAAAAAGATGTTTTAATTTGTGGGGACGAACAATGCGCCAAATTTGGTCTGGCGTTAACAGGTATCAGCAATAGCAAAGCACTGGCACCACTTGATTTTGTCGATGCTGAAATTTCTGCATTCCCCAAAGGTCATGTTGCCATTGCAACATCCTCGTCCAACCCAAAATCTGCGTGCGCACTTCATACCCGTTTTGGCGATAACGGCTATCGTCGAGGTACTGTACGCTACCAACTGGATATTGATGCCGAGCAATCATGTTCCTTGTAGACCACCAGCATTCATGTTGTCTGAATATCCATCACGTGCCGACCTCGCGGCAAAATGTAAATAGTGATTTCAGGGCCATTGTTTTCAGAATAGGGTATCTTTATCATTTCGTGAGGGTGTTCATGACCGATAATAACCGTATGGCACTGATAGGCTGGAGCCGTTGCGGTCTGATAAATCTTTTTTAGTACCGCCTGTCTTATTTTTAAGGGCCATAAATCCATGAAACAATTCTTTAACCGCAAAAAATACCACATACATTTTGATATACCTGCACGTATCCCCCCACCTCGCCAATGAACACTTTTTTGTTGAGGCCAAAAAAAAATGTCACCATGGGTTAGCAGTGTTCGATGATAATGAATAAATGTTTTTTTTCCGTATGACAGTTCGTGATTGCCTGGAAGGTAATTATCACCGGCATTTTGTTCAATTTTTTTGAGCAGATGTTGAGCATCGTTTATTTGGGATCTGGGACAATTCTTTAAATCCACATTATCACCAATATAAAAAATATCTTCTCCAAAGGTCAATGGTTCATGTATTTTGGGATGCGCACCAAATATATGCATATCTGTGTATACGATCATCATTTTTTTTCTTATTAAATTTAACGTGTTCAACTTTTTTTATCATTTTAAAAAAAAGAGTGTAAGATTTTTGAAATTTCTGTGTCTATTATATTATAACCTGTTTATATATAACATTCATTATTTTTTAACCATATTTTTTTTTAACCACATTTTTTTTAAGGAGAAGAAAAGGGCATGCTAAACAAACATTTTTTTATTTTTTTACTCGTATTATTTTTTATTTTTGCTTCCCTGGGATGCAGCACGTCACGCTATGGATACATAAAATCAATCGGCGCAACAAATGAAACCATTGATGACTTGATTCCCTATTATTTTCTTAAAGAATCCATGGTCATCAATATTGATGGCGAATTGGTTCATTTTTGTGATCAAGGTCAGGGCCCTGTCCTACTGCTGCTTCATGGTTTTACAGCATCATTACATACATGGAATGGTTGGGTTGACACATTAAAAGATAAATACAGACTCATACGTATGGATATTTTGGGATTTGGATTGACCGGCCCATCGAAGACAAAAACATATTCCAGAGATCAATGGGTGACATTTATCGATCACTTTGTCTCCCGTTTAAATATCGATAAATTTTCAATTGTTGGAAATTCTTTGGGTGGGTATATTGCCTGGAATTATGCCTTGGATTTTCCTCAAAAAGTGGATAAACTGGTATTGCTTGATCCTATTGGCTACGATCAGGAAACCCCTTTGCTGCTTGAACTTGCCTGTTTACCCGTATTGGGGGAAATTGGAAAAATTGTGATGCCCAGGGTCATGGTCAAAATGTGCTTAAAAGATGTCTATGGCAACAAGGCACTTGTTACCGATGAATTGGTCGACCACTATTTTGGGTTGGCAAATCGGAAAGGAGCGAGAAAAACATACATTGATATTTTTCGCATGATGAAACAGGCGGGAGAGAATCCCAATGTTGGCGAAAAAATCAAATATATTTCAACCCCTACCATGCTCATGTGGGGCGAGCAAGACCGATGGGTTCCTGTAGAATTATTGGATCGTTGGAAATCTGACCTTCCGCAAGCTGTCGTAAAAAAATATCCTGGTGTTGGACATATCCCTATGGAAGAAAAACCCTACCTGACAGCAATGGACGCAGATCGTTTCTTGTCTGGGGCCT
This sequence comes from Deltaproteobacteria bacterium, assembly GCA_002753725.1. Classification (GTDB taxonomy): domain Bacteria; phylum Desulfobacterota; class Desulfobacteria; order Desulfobacterales; family Magnetomoraceae; genus Magnetomorum. The sequence goes on along the minus strand of PEAL01000370.1, from coordinate 3,212 downwards.
ATTTTTCTGAACGTACATCGAGTAAAAAGGCATTTATGACGGACTGATTCTTCGAAAAATACTGTAAGCAGGTACATGCTCATTTAACCGAACGAATGAACCATGATGGGCTGTTTCTACAGCCGTATTATCCTTTAAGTATAATATTTCAGGTAAAATGATGCTTGTCAACTCACCGGATGGCATCATCAACTCCAGTGTTTCTCCGGCGTGAATAGAGTTGCGTACATTTATCAGGGGGAGGTCATCTATTGATTCTTCAATAATATTACCCACAAAACGAGCATGAGATTTTGATTGACGTTGATCGATGGCATAATCGTCAGGAGTGATACCGCCTTTCATAAAACCATAAGAATAGCCGCGATTACTGATACGATTGAGTAATGCCATACCCTCGTTTTCTGTATAGGCGTGTCCATCCAAAATTTTTCGGTAAAAGGCTACGGTTGATGCCACATAGTGAATGGATTTCATGCGCCCTTCAATTTTATAGGAATGTACCCCCATATTTTTCAAGGCCGGCACAAACGGAAATAGTGCCAGCTCTTTTGGATTCATAAGATAATAGCCTCGATCATCTTCAAATACCGGAATATATTCATTGGGTCGTTTTTCTTCAACCAGATAATAGTTCCATCGACAGGGATGGGTGCATTCCCCACGATTTGCTTTTCGACCTGCCAGATAGTCACTGATAGCACATCTTCCAGAGTACGAAAAACACACCGCTCCATGAATAAAGACTTCGGTTTCAATAGATTCTTTTGAAATATGGGACTGAATTTCAGCAATTTTTTCAAGAGATAATTCACGCGCTAAATTGACCCGCTTTGCACCCAATGCCTGATAGGCATTAATGGTCTGATAACTGACCGTATTGGCCTGAGTGCTGATATGAAGGGGGGTCTGAATACCATTCTGTTTAAGTTCCCACATAACACCCAGATCAGAAATAATAAACGCATCAACGCCGATGTCTTCAAGATGTCGAGCGTTTAAAATGAGATCATCATATTCAGCAGACCAGGGATAGATGTTTAAAGTAACATAGCCTTTTTTATTGTGCTGTCTCAGGTAAGACATGGCTTGTTCAACATCATCCAAACTGAAATTGCCAGCATGACTTCGAAGAGAAAACGATTGTATACCAAAATAGACCGCATCAGCACCATACTGAACAGCCCATTTTAATTTTTCCAGGGTACCTGCCGGGGCAAGAAGTTCTGTCATTTTATTCTAAAACTCCATGTTGCGGACGCATGGCGTCCAGGTTACATTCCAAACCATAGCGTTGACTTGAGCAATCAGATCAATATTTAATTTGAATGTCAATATTTTTCATGTTTTAAAGCAATTAACTGAAATGGATATTGATCCAGAAATGATAAGATCTGCCTGGCAGAAAAGATGACAATCATAACCCACAGAACAAAGCACCTGTTTTTGGGATATTTTTTTGAAAAAGAATGCAGTTGCAGTGATATACGTTTAAGATCATGGTTATTCGCCTTTAGTTCATTAAATTCAATAACCCAAAAAATAGTCAACATTGTTGTTTATCATTCGGTTTTACTATGTAATTAATAATTCGCTTTATATTTTAAAATATGGTACAAATAGTGACTTTTTTTGGTATTTGTCAAATTTCATAAATTAATTTTACAGAAAGGTTTATCAAATTTTGTTAAATCGAACTTGTACGAATAACAAAGTGTTCCACAGGATACCAAAGACATTCGCGTTTTTCGTCATTTGGTAAATTATTACAAAAATGGTAAATTATTACAAAAAAATATTGAGGTTCAAATATGAGTTTTATAATTGAAGGAATTGACTGTTTACCACCACTCTCAGGTGGCTACTTAATTATTAACATTGATAAAAAAGAATTTCATATAGTCAGCGTACCATCCCCTGTATTAGGCGCAGATCGACATAGGGATAGTGTAAATGAAAATAGTGATTTTGTAGAAGATGAAGAAGGAAACGCATTTTCAGTAACTGTATTATCATCCAATGTCGGTGTTGACTGGACTATTGAAGTTGAAACTAAAAGTGATGAAGAAGAATTTAGAAAACGTATCAGCGTGGAGTATCAAGCCAATGAATTCTAATCAAAGCAATAATAGTAAATTTTACGATGAATTTCAGTCTGGTATAAATAAAATTATTTCACAAACTAACAATGATGCATTTCACAATAAGCTTTATTATTCAAATGTAATATCGTTAATGGAAAAGTATCTCTACGACCTTTTTATAAGCAAAATATCATCTGATAGAAATGCTTTAGTTACACTTGGCACATTGAAAAAATTTAGCAATGTATCTTTGAAAATACCCTATCTTCTTCATAATAGTGTAGAAGATTTCATTATTAATGCAATGAAAAATATTGTTTGGCACCGACTTAATGATATTGATGTATTTTATAAAAAAGTGTTAAAAATTCAATTTAATTTAAATAGAGATATTCTAAAAGTTCTGAAAATAAGGCATGATATTGTTCATCGAAACGGGTTTGATCTGGACGGAAATATGGTAGAAATAACGAACCAAAAATTAAAAACATGTATTGATCTAATAATACAATTCATTTCAGAGATAGATGCAAAGTATCAAGCATTACAAAACTAACCATAGGCCTTGGGCTGAACTCAAGCGTAAAAGGATTTGCATTTAACTTGTTGGGCTTTGGGCTTTCTGCCAAACATTTTGCAGTTATGGTACTCATAATAACGTTTTTTGCTCATGTCATAGTTAAAACGGTTCTGTAACAAAACTCAAACCGTTGTAGGGCGAATAACCCAGCGCTCCACAGGACGTCAAAAGCAATGCCGTTTTTTAATAATCGGCTATTTATTGCTTAACAAAGGTCTTTTTTCCACCAGTAAATCCTTTTTTGCTTTTGCCGCCTGTGAGCTTAATGATATCATGATTGCAGGAAGCAACAATAAAATCCCAGGAGAAAAATATGAAAAAATTCCATTCTTATGGACCCGTGGATGCTGAAGAACATTTTTGTGTTGAACGACAGGAACTTATACAGCTTTGTGCAAGTCAATTGATTGGAAATCAGAAGAAAGGCGGCCATTATTTTACAATATGGGCCCCCAGACAAACCGGCAAAACCTGGCTCATTCGTCAAAGTGTTCTACAAATAAAGAAATTATATGCTGATAGCTGTGTTGTGGGCGATATTTCTATGC
>PEAL01000369.1 GCA_002753725.1 Deltaproteobacteria bacterium | reverse complement strand
CAGAAAAGCTGGGTTATCCGGTTTTGATCAAGGCTTCCGCAGGTGGGGGGGGGAAAGGTATTCGTGTTGTTCATTCGCCAGATGAATTGGCCGATGCCTGTGCCGCAGCATCGCGTGAAGCGCTGAATGCATTCAATCGGTCAGACATTTATCTTGAAAAATTTTTTAACAATGCCCGTCACATTGAATTTCAAATCCTTGCAGACAGCTTTGGTCATACCATTCATATTTTAGAACGAGAGTGTTCCATTCAGAGACGTCATCAAAAAATTATCGAAGAAACCCCATCCACAGCACTAACCCCGCAATTACGCGAAAAAATGGGACAGGCGGCTGTTGCTGCAGCCCGGGCATCAATGTATGTCAATGCAGGAACGGTTGAATTTTTGCTTGATGAAAACAATCAGTTTTATTTTTTGGAAATCAATACCCGCCTTCAGGTTGAACACCCTGTCACTGAAATGGTAACCGGTATTGACCTGGTCAGAAAACAAATTGAAATTGCCAGTGGCCACCCGCTGCAACTGGCTCAAAAAGATATTCAATCGCGTGGTCATGCCATCGAATGCCGAATCTATGCCGAAGATCCATATGCCAACTTTCTTCCATCACCTGGCAAGATCGACTATTTTAAACAACCCTCTGGCCCTGGCATTAGAAATGATACGGGTGTGTATACAGGTTTTGAGGTACCGGTAGACTATGACCCGATTCTTTCAAAACTGATTGTTTATTCAGAGACGCGAAAACAGGCCATTGGCCGAATGATCAATGCATTAAAAAATTATATTATTCTGGGAGTAAAAACGCCAATACCCTTTTTAATCGACATTTTACAATCTAAACCCTTTATTGATGGTGATATTTTTACTCATTTTATCCCTACGCATTTCCCTGATCCTGCCCCCATTCTTTCAGATCCAGAGATCGCCTGTCTTGCCAGTATTGCTCATGAATATTGTCATCGAAAGACCGCATATTCTGTAAAAACAGAAACGTCTCCAACACCCTGGCAAACTCTGGGAAATTGGCGGCAATGATCCTGTATGATAATATCAAAATTGCAATAGATGTTCACAGTGATGACATTACGAAGGAATACTCGAAAAATAAGCTCCCCATTTTAGATTGGCGTCCCAAAGCTAAAGCTTTAGGACGCCACTATTCATCGAATGAAGGATCGTGTCTCCGAAATTAAAATGGGGGACTTATTTTTCGAGCATCCCTTAGCATACAGAGGTGAAGAACAATTGATAAAAAGAATTAAATCATTGATTAATCGTGTCACTAAACGAAAATCTCAGAAAATCAAAGAATTACGAGACCGTTATCCTCAATATAAGATTGGTCGTGGTACTTATGGTGATCCTCAAATAATGACCTGGGAAGAAGGCGCAGACTTAACCATTGGTGCGTTTTGTTCTTTTGCAAAAGGGGTTAAGATATTTTTAGGAGGAGAACATCGGATAGATTGGGTCACAACATACCCGTTTAATATCTTGTGGGATAATTGGCAACACATCACCGGACATCCCAAAACAAAAGGGGATGTTATCATTGGAAATGATGTTTGGATCGGCACTGAAGCTGTCATTATGTCTGGCGTAACAATCGGCGATGGATCTGTTGTTGGTGCGCGAGCGTTGGTCACCCATGATATCGAACCATATTCAATATATGCTGGTAATCCGGCTCGTTTAATCAGAAAAAGATTCGATAAAACAACTGTTCAACAACTGTTGGCCTTAGAATGGTGGAATTTTACAGATGAGAAAATCGAACAGTTATTGCCACTGATGTTAAATACTGATGTGCAGAAATTTATAGATAGAGCAGCCCGTTAAATGTTATGCAGATACAGGATCAAGACAATCCAACTATAGCTCCCATAATGGGGACGTTACAAATAACAGGAGGAATGAATGAATCGAACAGAGGTTATTCAAAACATACTCAACAAAAAAAAAATTCCTACATATTTAGAAATTGGGGTCAATACCGGGCATAATTTTTTTCAAATCAAAGCGATGCACAAAATTGCAATTGACCCCAAATTCAGCTTTTCAACCTCTCGTAAAATTAAATGGCTTTTTAAAAATCCAACCAATTTTCGATCCAGGTATTTTGAAATAACCAGTGATGAATTTTTTGAAAATTATTCAGATCGTTACCAACCGGACGTTATTTTTGTTGATGGTCTTCACACGGCGCAACAGTCACTCAAAGATGTCAATAATGCCTTAACGATTCTTAAAGAAAATGGTGTGATTATAATGCATGACTGTCATCCCCCCAATAAAGCTGCCGCTCATCCTGCTGAATCTTTGGAAGATGCTGTCGCTTTAAATTTGCCTGGCTGGACGAATGAATGGTGCGGCGATGTATGGAAGACAGCCTGTCATTTAAGATTGACCAGAGGGGATCTGAACATATTTGTATTAGATACTGATTTTGGCCTGGGTATTATTACAAAAGGAAAACCTGACAATCCCCTGAATGCATCTGAAGAGGATATTGAAAAAATGTCTTATGAACACTTTGAACAAAATAAAAAGGAATACTTAAATTTGAAAGATAAAAGTTTTCTATTTGAATTTTTAAAAACGATTGAGTGTGAATGATTGCGAAGGAGGGCTTATGAAATGGACTGACATTCAAAAAAAATATCCCAATAAATTTATTTTATTGGGAGACATTATTGAAGAAAAAATTTCTAATACTCGATTTAAAATTATTGAGGGTAATGTTATTGAGGCGAGTGATGATGACAAAAAAATTCGAAATACTTACCGCAAATACAGAAAAAAAGGAATCAATGTTATATATTCTCTCCCTTCAACATCAAGTGATTTTATTGTTGAAAATGTCCCTTTTAAAGGAATCATTGTAGATGAATTTTGAGATAAAGCATGGATTAATATGGATTTCTGTTGAACTATCATATGGGGGAAGATGTTATATTATTGATAACTGCATTTTAGATACTGGTTCAGCAACAACAGCAATTGACATTGAATGCATTAGTTTTAATTATCGTAACCCTTCAACCATTAAACGATTATTTGGAATTGGGGGAGGCGTTCAGGAAGTTATCACACAAAATATAGAAAAAATTAATTTAGGAAACATAGAAGTAACAAACATTGAAATTGAATTTGGCGACCTTAAAGAAGAGCTTGGAATTAATGGATTTATTGGTAATAATATTTTAAAATCATACAGAGTAGTGATTGACTATCCTAAAAAGCAATTAGAAATAGTTTAAGGATTTATCCAGGTCAGCCCAATTCCTCTAAATGGAGGTAAACCATGCCATACTCACTTATTTTAAATGAGCATAATTTTTCTGTTGAAACCAATGTTTCAGAAAGTCACCTTCAAGGCACGATTGGAGAAAAAAATTACGATGTAAATTTTCATCCTGTTGATGACCATCATATTCAGATGATCGTCAATGGAAAATGTATCAATGCGTTTGTCTCTGCTTCTGAAAAAGGCAAAACGGTTGTTCTGAATGGAAGATCCTATTGGATTCAAGATGCAGACCAACTTGAGCAAAATGAAATGCAATCCTCTGGTTTACAAAAAGAAGTGAATTGTGTCACTCCGCCAATGCCTGCGATTGTTATATCGGTTGGGGTTCACTCCGGTGATACTGTCAAAAAAGGTCAGGCTGTTGTCGTGGTATCGGCCATGAAAATGGAAACCACGCTGGTTTCTCCTTTTGATGGCCTTGTCAGAGGGGTAAATGTCAAAGAAGGCGATAAAGTCATGCCCGGTGATGTACTCATCGATATTGAACAAACCAGTGAATAAGGAATACACAGCCATGCAAGAAAAAGATTTGATTTATGAAATAAAAGGCTCAATAGCCTGGATAACCATCAATCGCACTGCACAACGAAATGCCATCAGCGAACAGGCCATTGAATTGTTTCTGAATGCACTGGAACAGGCAAAAAAAGATGATCAGGTTCGGGTTGTATGCATCACAGGCAGTGGAGACACTGCCTTTTGTTCAGGAGCGGATCTTGGGGCCTCAATGGGAAAGAACGCCGAGTCTGATCAAAGTGTTTTTCAAAAATATGCAGATTTACTTTTCACATTGTCCACATTTCCAAAACCCACAGTGGCAAAGATCAATGGCTATTGTCTGGCCGGTGGAACAGGTTTTATGCTGGCCTCTGATATAGTCATTGCACGAAATGATACAAAATTTGGAACGCCTGAGGTGAATGTGGGGTTATTTCCCATGATGATTGGCGCACTAATTTTTCGGAACGTTCCCAGAAAAAAAGCCATGGAAATGATTCTTTTAGGTAATAAACTATCAGCAGAACAAGCATTGGAAATGGGAATGCTTACCAGAATTGTTCCTTATGAACAACTGGATGAACACGTCGATCAGGTGCTGAATCAACTGTCTGAAAAAAGCCCCATTGGTATGAAAATCGGTAAGCAGGCATTTATTGATGCTGAACAAAAGCCTTTAAAAGAAGCCATTGATTTTCTGTCACGAAAACTTGTGGACGTGGCATCTACAGAAGATGCAGTGGAAGGGATTACTGCTTTTTTAGAAAAACGTCCGCCAGCTTTTAAAGGAAAGTAGCTGGAGAATTGATATCTGACATTGATACTCGACCCTCTTGTGTTTGAAAATTGTGAGTGTGTATCGCGTACTCTATCCGCATTGCATCTGCACTGGAAATAATGCTTTTATAGTCTGCGAAAGGCTTTTGCCGCTTTTGCCTCTGACAAAAGCCTGAGCCAAAGCAAACTATACGTTATTTTTTTGGGTGAATAAACTTGAGTTATATTCACAATTTTCCAAATAATTTCAGTTCTATAAAAAAGGTCAGCACTTATAGACCTATGCGGTAATAAACACCCATGTATGCTGTCGTTTGAAGAATAAGACAGGAAATATTCGTTGAAAAAGACAAAAAAATAGTTATAATTTTTTATAATTTTACAACCATATGAAATCATTTAGATTTTTTTTGTTGTTTTAACAACTTTTCTCCTTTAATACTGGTTTCAGGGTGCAACACAAAAAAGTTGGAGATTTTCTCTTAGCCCTGAAAGGGCGGCTATATACCAGCCCAGGGCATCGCCCTGGGGAAATAATAGTTTTGCCTTAGCCCTGAAAGGGCGTTACAAACGGGTGCAACACAAAAAAGTTGCACTTTATTTAATAAGATTATGCTTTTCTTAGCCCTGAAAGGGCGGAAAATAACAGCCCAGGGCATCGCCCTGGGTAAATAAGTAATAAAATATAGCCCTGAAAGGGCGTTACATAATATTATGATTAAGTTGTAATAT
>PEAL01000368.1 GCA_002753725.1 Deltaproteobacteria bacterium | reverse complement strand
AAATAGTTTTAATATTTCCTCTTTTTGATTATGAGCATGAGACGTGAGAAAAATTCTCAAGGAACGGCGATCATTTTTATCAAAATGCCTTTCAATCCAGCCGTCTTTTTCAAGGCGGTCAAGTAATCCTGTCGTTGTAGCCCTATCTTGTGAAGTTTTATCAGCAAGCTCACTTGGCAATAAACCTTCTTCTTCCATAATAGCAACCATCATGAAAAATTGACCGTGAGTTAAGTTGTGAGAATGAATTTCATTACGATAGGCTTTTGTCACTTTGCGTGCTGTTTTTCCTAACTGAAAGCATATACAATCTTTAAATAACAATTATATTTCTCCTTAATGTATTTTTAATTAAAGAGTTTTAATTAGCATACAAATAATTTATATGCAAATTATATAATACAAAAATTCTCTGAAAAATAACTTAAACTTGTATGCTAACCACTTGGAAAAGTATTTCAGCCCTTTAAAATCAATGATAGTGGTACTTGCATCACTGTTCAAAATTTATCAATATTTTTACTTTTTATTACATATTTTGTTATTTGCCACTAACTTATTTGGCACTGAGTAAGAATGAACTAAAGGCGAATAACACTCAAGCTCACAGGCGGCAAAAGCAAAAAGGATTTTTTTTTGAAATGAGAACGTTCTTTTACCAATAATTTGCATACTGGTAAAAAAACGCGCAGCTTTTGACGTCCTGTGGAGCGTTGGGTTATTCGCCCAAACTCGGTTTGAGTTAATTATGATGAACCTTTTAATAACTAACTTTTTCAATTTAGCTATTACCAAAAAATGTCACTATGAGTACCATGTTTTTAGACATAAAGTAATCTAAAAATGTAACATCCAATTCAATTTGTTTTGTATTTGTAACTAAATCTTATAGTGTGACATTAGATGTAAATTCAGTTTAGGGTTTTTGTTATATTGTTATTTATAATGATTAGTGACTGTTATTATCTCTGCTTCTCCGTCTGTTATAATAAATATCGCTCTGTATTTCTTGTCAAGCCTAAATGAATAAACTCTTAAGTGCTTAGGTTCCAAAATTTCTACGTTCAAAGATGGATGATTTATATCTTGCTCAAATAATTTTTTAGCCTTTAAAAATTTTTTCTTAAGTCTATGTTTTTCGAGATATTTTTCTGTTTTATCTTTTAATGCTTTTATTTTCATGTGGCCTCTGAAAATACTGTCGAAGACTTAAATCCCTCCTCTAAGTCTTTGAGAAAGTCTTCATTGTAAGGTTCTTTTGAAAAATCGTTCATTAAATTTTCAAGAGGTAGATTTTTATCAAATTCTTCCAATTTTATACTGCCTTTTCTAACTATTACTTCTACTTTTTTTGACAGCAATTTTTTAATAATATATAAAAAATTGTCATCTATTTCATTCATCTTAACATTTAGTATTGCCTGCATTCTTTCACCTTTTAAATTTTGCGAGCGTAACTTGCCAAATGGTATAAAAAGACCTTGCTTTTTTTCAATTTGACAATTACCAAAAAACTTCACTATGAGTATCATATTTTCAAACAAAAAAGTAATCTTTATAATACAAATTATACAGTTTGGCTATAACCAAAAAACAAGAATGAATACCATATTTTCAAACATAAAGCGATTTATAAATGTAAGGTGAATCGAAAAACAACAGTGACTATTTTTTTTGGTTATAGGATTGAATGAACTAAAGGCGAATAACATTAAGCTCACAGGCGGCAAAAGCGAAACAGGTTTTTCTTTAGAAATGAGAACGTTCTTTAGCCAAGAATTTGCCAACTGGTCAAAAACGACATCGCTTTTGACGTCCTGTGGAGCGCTGTGTTATTCGCTAAAATCCGGTTTGAGTTTAGTCCGGGAACCCTTTTATGTGAATTGAGTAAAATGTTATCTCAGTCAATGATACATAAGTACCTGGCCTCTATTTCCAATTAGGAACTACAATTTAAAACCTTTCCCATTCTTGTATCCCGCATTTAGGCTGATTTTATCCAATGTAAAAATGGAACAATCCCTTAAGGTACTTCAATAAGATCGTTTTTTTGCATATTCAAACCGGTTTTTGATTAGTATGCAACACATACTAATGGATAGCTTATATCACAGGTGGAATCCGCCGCTGATATCCAAAAACTGCTAACAGACGTAGGAGCAACTGCTCTGCCCATGTCAGAATTTTGATTCGAAGTCCACTCATTACATCTTGATGTGTGAGCTGTTCCATCAGTATTCATTCCCGACCAATATCCTATATAATTCAATACTCCAGCTGATGTTAAATCAGTGATGATTGATCCATCAAACAGATCATCATAGTCATTTGCTATAAGCGTTCCATTTTTTGATTTTATTGGTCTGTCATGTGGCAACCATTGGGAAGGGGTATCATTCGTATAAGCAATAAATAATTTATAATTTGTGTAATCATCTGGTTTTTCTGAAGAAGCAATGCATAGTGAATCAGCAGCTGCTCGATTTCCAATATTACCGCCATCAGCTGCTGCTATAGAATACATCACAATTGGTACCACCATGTTTGTAGATGCATTCACTGTTTGGTATATTGATTTATTATTAGCTTCATCTTGCGTTATTACTATGAAATAATATTTGGTTCCTGATTGTAGACCTGTTACTGTGACCGTATCAGTAGCCGTTCGCCATCCTCCAAAAGCCGTTGCATTTCCTTCCCATGCTTCAATAGTGTTTGATAGATTGGTTGCGCTTGTATAAACTTTATATTGAAGTTGATTTGCTGATGTAAATGTATCTGACGCAACAGTCCATGTGAGAGTAACACTGTCTGATCCTACGTTTGATGTATAAATATTGCCTTCACCGCCTACTGTGGGAGGAGAAAAATCAGCATCCGGATAATGACCAATCATAATCCATTTTGAGCCATCACTAATGACCTTGATATACGCATTCTGATCGCTTAATTGAGGGTTTGTTTTTCCATCAACTATCCCGCCAATTGTGATAATATTTCCAGAGTCCATTTTTTTTATGATAAATGATTTTCCCTGTGCAGTGGTAGCATCAGGAAGGGTAATGGTGCTATTTCCAGAAGCAAGTATCACGTCCTGATCATTTTCTGTTAATGTTATATTTGAGGTTGTGTTTGTAAACTCAGTCTCACCGCCTGCTGAGCCATCATCAGTTATAACCACTATTCCCGATTTATCTGGAATGGAAATATTTCTTGACTGTGTCGCAAGTGTATGTATGGTTGTATTTGAGATTTGGGCATCCTTCATAATTGTTGAAAAGTAGTTTACACTTTTCCGAAATTATGATTGTATTTCCGATTGTAGAGACGCACGGCAGTGCGTCTCCGGACGAAGAAAGGTCGATCAATTCTTTGAAAATTAAGAACAAAATAATGTTTAACCTTTCTTCGATTGGAGACGCACTGCCGTGCGTCTCTACGTTCGACAAATTGTACTCGAAAAAGTGTTAACTGGAATATGAAGGATGCCGAGATTTGCATGACAGTATTGTTTATGGTGAATGTTCCAGTAAGTGTTGCAGATGTTGATATACTTAAGGTTGTAAAATTTCCTGAACCAGGAGTGGATGTTCCGATGGAGGCATTATTAATCGTACCGCCATTAATATCAGGCGAAGTCAGTGTTTTGTTTGTTAATGTCTGAAAATCAGATGTTCCAACAATGTTACCTGCGGGAGCATTCTGACCATCTAACAGATCTGCATTCAGATTGGATACTAATGTTGAAGAGTCTACTATTAAGGGTGCAGTTCCATTTAAAACTCTGGATTCAAATATGTTTGCTGAAATTTTATTATTGCCCGCATCCCAGTTTGAAGTCAATCCAACGGAACCATCCTTTTTAAGGACATCATTATCAGAAGATTTGCTGTCTAACTGTGTTTGAATATCTGAAGACACACCTGATAAATAGCCCAATTCAGTTGACGTAACAGAGGAAACAGCAATTTTACCGCTTCCATCAGAAATCAATACTCGGCCAGTAGCTAAATCAGAACTTGTAATTGTTGAAGCTGCCCCTGTGATTGAAACCTGTTTTGCATTTAATTGATCCTGAATATTAGATGAAACATTCTCAAGGTAACTGATTTGCTGCTCTGATAAAGGAAAGTCAGCCATGGAAAAACCAATTGAAAACCAACTGGTTCCATCGCTGATGACTGACATATCATCATATTGTCCATTCATGGTTAAAGGCGTACCATTGCTGATATCTGTATTGTTTAATGTCTCTCCATTTATACTGACAATAGATAAAGTGTTCGTATTATCTATTTTTTTGATTGTAAATAGTCTTCCTTTGAAATTAGATGCCTGAGGAAGTTTTATTGTTGTGTTTCCTGAAGCAAGGACAATATCATCATTATGGGATAGGGTGTAATCACTGGAAATTGATTTTACGAGTCTGCCACCTGAAGTGTCTGCTCTGAAAGCTGTCCAGGTGCTTGTGAAAGGTATAAATTGATTGTCAATTTTAAGGTAATTTCCGCCATTCACCTGGATACCAAGGTAATATTGTTCTGCAAATGTCAAAGAGTATGGAAAAGGACCAAGGGCAGTACTATATACGCCCCTTTCAACAAATAGCGTTTGTGTATCTTCCCATAATTCATTGTGGGTTTCATTCTCACCATCCCATATGCTAAATGTCACTGTGTAATTACCATCAGTGACTGCTTCGTTATTAATATCCGTAAGAAATCCTTGAAAATTGACATTTGATGGAACAAATGCATAAACTGTTGTTGATAAAAATAAATACAATGCCAGAAAGTATAAACTTAAAAAATAATTAGATTTCATAGATAAAACTCCTTAATTAAAGGTTGAGTATTTAAGGAATACTCGAAAAATAACGTCCCCATTCCAGAAAGAGTTCATTCTATTCTTTTTGAACCAGGATTACGCAGAAGAAGATGAATAAGATGAAATAAGACACTTTTAATTCATCTTATTCATCTTCTTCTGCGTAATCCTGGTTCAAAAAACGAAATGCGCATTTTGAAATGGGGAACTTATTTTTCAAGATTTCCTAAGTAAGGTCCTTCGGCCAAAAATAGTATTGAACATAATGCCTTTCGGCAAAGTTGATGCTTGCGACTTGCTCACTTGCAAATGAGCAAGAATGAACTAAAGGCGAATAACGTTAAGCTCACAGGCGGCAAAAGCAAAAAAGGAATTTCTTTTGAAATGAGAACGTTCTTTAGCCAATAATTTGCTAACTGGTAAAAACGCGCTTGCTTTTGGCGTCCTGTGGAGTGCTGTGTTATTCGCTTAAAGCCGGTTTGTGTTTTGTTCGAGAAC
>PEAL01000367.1 GCA_002753725.1 Deltaproteobacteria bacterium | reverse complement strand
TATTGTTGATCTGGAAACCGGTGAAATGGGGCATATCAGACAGTCAACTGGATGATCTGGAGTCCTTTGGTGTTAAAAATTTCGAGGATTTCACCTGGAAACACATGTTGGATTTTTATTCCTGCGCAGACTGTGGTCGATGTGCTGATCAGTGCCCGGCCAATCATGTCGGAAGACCGTTGATTCCTCGTTTTTTTACGATCAAGTGCCGAGATTATTGCTTTGACAAATACCCGCTGAAAGAAGAAAGCGTTGATAGAGGTCCATTGATCGGTAACATTCTTGAAGAAGATGAAATTTGGTCATGCACCACATGTGGTGCTTGCGAGGAAGAATGTCCCCTTCAAATTGAATACATTGACAAATTTGTTGATCTTAGACGGGGGATGGTTGATGAGGGCATGGTTCCCCAGTCTCTGCAAAAACCGCTAAGTGCATTGGGCAAACGAGGCAATCCCTACGGGAAAATGGAGAAAAAACGGGGTGATTGGACTCAACCGCTGGTTAAAAATGAAGGTTATGAATGCAAAATCCTCAGCGGCAAAAAAGCTGAATCTGCAGAAATTCTCTTTTTTGCAGACAGTATTACTTCCTATGATGATCGTATTCAGGAAATCGGTCAATCGGCGTTTCGAATTTTAAAAGCCTGTGGCGTTGATTTCGGTATACTTGGACCGGAAGAAAAAGATTCTGGTCATGAAGTTCGCCGATTTGGCGAAGAAATGCTGTTTCAGGATTTAAAAGAAAAAAATACAAAGGCCATTCTGGATTCAGGTGTTAAAAGAATTATCACCGCTGACCCTCATGCACTCAATGCGTTGAAAAAAGATTATGATAACCTGCCACCGGTTGAACATGTGAGTGAATTTATATATCGCATGATTCAGGAAGGTAAAATCCGATTCAATCCTCTTGAAGATCAAAATGATATATATGTGTATCACGATCCATGTTATTTAGGGCGGCATAATCTGATCTATGATCCCCCTCGAGTTGTTATGGATGCCATTCCTGGCTTAAAACGTGTAGAAATGGAGCGCAGTCGCGATCGTTCATTCTGTTGCGGTGGTGGTGGGTTAATGCTTTTCTATGAACCCATTGAAGAAACCCGTATGGGAAAAGTGCGCGTTCAAATGGCTGAAGAAGCCGGCGCAACGGTTATTGTAACCGCCTGCCCGTTCTGTATGGTCAATATTGAAGATGGGATCAAAACCAGTGGTCTTGAAGGAAAAGTTAGGGCAATTGATTTCGCCGAACTGATTGATCGGCAAATTATCAAATAGTAGATTTAAATAAAATTTGCCGTGAATCTATCCTATATGATTCACGGCAGCCTGTTGGAGGGTAATATGGAAATTTTGGTTTGTGTGAAAAGAGTTCCTGATACCTCGGAAAATGAAATTGAGGTGAATTCTGAGGGCTCTGATATCGAACGTGACGATTTGGTCTATTCGGTCAACGAATGGGACAATTACGCTGTTGAAGAAGCCATTCAAATTATTGATAAAGTAGGCGGCTCTGTCACCGTTGCAGCCATCGGAGACGATGAATCCGAGGAAGTTCTGCGCAGGGAAATGGCCATGGGCGCTGATAAGGGTATTCTTCTTTCTGATGAAGCCTTTGAAAAATCCGATGGTCGTGGTCTGGCAACAATATTGAAAGCAACTGTTGAAAAAGGCAATTATGATCTGATCCTGACCGGCGCTCAATCAGATACCGGTGCAGCTCAGACAGGTGCCATGCTGGCAGCCATGCTGGATCGTCCCTATGCATCATTGGTGAACCTGGTTGAAGTTATTGATGACAGTACCTTAAAAATTGGTCGTGAAATCGATGGTGGCAATCAGGAAATGCATGAAATTAAACTGCCGTGTGTTCTGTCAATACAGACCGGTATTAACGAACCTCGATATGTGGGGATTCGTGGCATCCGAAAAGTGGCATCCGTTGAAATACCCACCCTGGGAGCTGCTGATTTGGGTATTGACACGGCGACGATTGGTGATAGCGGCGCAAAAACAAAATGCATTGATTATTTTGTACCCGTCATGGGTGAAGGCGCTGAAATGATTGAAGGTGACACCGAAGAAATCGTTGTAAAATTGGTTGAGATCCTGAAATCCAAAGGAGGTATTAAATAATGCAGATCTTTGCGTATATCATCAATAAAAATGGAAAAGCTGATGATACAGCTTTAGAATTGGCGCTGGCTGCAAAAAAACTGGACTCCGAGGCTCAGGTAACAGCCATTGTTGCTGGCTCTGGGATTGATAGTGTATGCCAGGAAGTCAGTGCTGCATATAACGACGTCTGGAAAATTGATCATGCTGCTTTGGCCTATCCAGATAGCGAAATTATGGGCAAAATTTTGCCCAAGCTTCTGCCTGAAAAAGCAGTTCTGCTATTGGCTCATGAATATCTGGCGATGGATATGGCCCCAGGACTGGCCATTCGAATGAATTCTGCTTACATTGCCGATGTTACAGATATCGAAGGTCTGGATGGTAGCGTGGCCAAACTTGTCCGCCAGGAATTCAGCGGAATGGTCAGCACACATAACACCTGTGACCTTTCCGATGGTGCAGTCATTACGATACGACCGGGTGTATTTGCCACTGAAGAAACGCCTGCTGTGGGTGGTTCTGTGGTTGACAAGTCAGGGGATATTGTTATTCCTGAAACCCAACGAAAATATCTTGAAACAGTTGAAGCCGAAGTGGGTGATGTTGATATCAGCAATTCAGAAGTTCTGGTATCTGTCGGACGTGGTATTGAAGAAGAAGACAACATTGAGATTATCAAAGAATTGGCCGAAGCTATGGGCGTTGACTATTCCTGTTCACGACCCATTGTTGATGCCAAATGGATGGAAAAATCCCGTCAGGTGGGAACCTCTGGAAAAACGGTTAAACCAAAAGTTTACATGGCTTTAGGTATCAGCGGTGCATTCCAGCATTTGGGTGGAATCAAAGGATCTCCATTTATCATTGCAATCAACAAAAATCCAAAAGCGCCGATCTTTCAAGTTGCAGATATTGGCGTTGAAGGCGATATTCTTGAGATTATTCCTGAACTGACTGAGAAAGTCAATGAGTTAAAAGGTTAACTCTTTTTTTCTTTTTGTAAAAAAACCGGTCTCCTTTATTGAAAAGGAGACCGGTTTTATAATTTATCCATTCTCAAACCGTCTACAATGATTCATCAAACTACTTTTTCTCCCATCCATTGGATACGCCTGATGATACCTCCCGCCAGGGAGCAAATTTAAATAACATCAGAATACCAGGGATCGCCATTATGGTACAAAAAATAAAGAACGTTTCCCATCCCAGGCGGTCTGCCAGATAACCGGTTGGGGCTGCTGCAATGACACGGGGAATCCCCATCAGACTTGTCAATAATGCATACTGGGTGGCTGTAAACTTTTTATTGGTAATTTGTGCCATAAACGCAGAATAAGCCGCTGTACCCATGCCACCGGAAAGGTTTTCAAAAGCAATTACTCCTGACAGTACAGAAACAATGGGGCCAACTCGGGCCAGAATGACAAAACCTATAATTGAAAAGGCCTGCAAAAAACCAAAAATCCATAAAGACCGGTTAATTCCCAAGCGAATCATCATAATGCCACCCAACAGGCCGCCGCTAATGGTTGCCCAAAATCCAAACAATTTGACAACAGCGCCAATTTCAGTTTTGGAAAAACCAATATCCAGATAAAATGGCGTGGTCATGGCCAGAGCCATGGTATCCCCGATCTTATAAAACAAAACAAAGGCTAAAATCCATAATGCATTGGGCCTGGAAAAATATTCCACCAAAGGATCAATCACAGCTTCTTTCATATTGACAGGTAATTTTTCTGTAATGGCAGGTTCAGGTGTACATAAGGTGGTAATCACCCCTGGAATCATACATAGCCCCATGATCATATATACTTGAGAGAATGGCATTGTGTCAGCCAAAATTAAACCACCACCCGAGGCCAGAAGCATACCGATGCGATACCCATTGATATACAATGATGAGCCCAAACCCAGTTCTTCATCACATAAATCTTCTCGCCGATAGGCATCCACAACAATGTCTTGAGATGCACTGAAAAAGGTCACCCAAAAAGCAGCGAAAGCAACCATCCAGGGTGATTCCGATGGCCGAGTCAACCCCAGTGCAATGATTGAAATGGCCAAAAAAATCTGTGCAATCAGAAGCCACCCTCTGCGTCGGCCTAAAAAAGGCAAAGAAAAACGATCCAAAAAGGGTGCCCATAAAAATTTAACCGTGTAAGGTAAGCCCACAAGCGCCATCATGCCGATAATGGATAAATCGACATTCTCATCTTTCATCCATGCCTGAAGCACTGTAATGGTTAATAGCAATGGTAATCCACAGGAAAACCCCATAATAAATGATACCAACATCCGACGACTGATAATACTTCGAAGGATTGATTGTTTATTGTTCATCGATAGACACACCCTTTTTCCGCCGTATAAAATGCATTGATACAAACAAAAGAATCCCCATAAATAGAACGCGTCCCCATTCATCCAGAGTCGGAATCCCTACCGATTTTTCAGTGGTCTGTGTTGATTCGTTTTCAGTAAGTGAACAGCTAACGCTATGACTGGCCTGATTAATGTTACCGGCGACATCCTTAAAAAAAGCATACACTTGATTATTCCCCTCGCTCAATGTTGGGGAAACGAGCGTTCTGTTTTCAGGGATGTCGTCCCAATTGCAAGCGGCGGTATTTGTGGTATTGAGTAAAACACAGATTTGTTCAGCATCCGCAGGTTCTAAGGTTAATTCAATGCTGTTACTGTCTGTTGATGTCAGACCATTTACACCCACTGGTGAAGGTGCTGTTGTGTCTATAATAAACGGGCCAATGGTTTTGGTTGAACCATAGTCACCATCACTGTCGATCACAATGTTAAAATAATACCTGCCATCTGTTTCAGCAGAGAAAGACGTGTTGGTGGTGGTATAGTTGAATTTTTGGACAGGAGGAATGACCTGATCAGGCACGTTTTCCGGATCTGATGGGTCATATTCATAGGATTCATCAGAAAATACAAAGGTCAGCCCCTGGCTGAAAGCAGCGTAATAAAAATCACCATCGATGGTAGGCGCTGTCCATTCAATACTTATGGTTGATGTATTGTCAGGTTGATTTTCCACATGAGAAAAAGATAGCAGTGTGCTGATATCTTTGCTAAAAGCGATATTGCTGATTAAAAAAAAAACGATGGTTGTCAGGATTATTTTTTGAATGTGATGCATTTATTTGCTCCTGTATTATTATTGAAAAATTCTCTATATTGTTTGCATTTTAGCA
>PEAL01000366.1 GCA_002753725.1 Deltaproteobacteria bacterium | reverse complement strand
AGATTAAACATCAGGGTGAAAGGTCTAATTGAATGGTGCCGGATTCCAGCTTGGTAAGACTCAACACATCGTTAATTAAAACGAGCAAGTGTTCACCTGCGGTTGCAAATATTTCCACATAATTTTTTTGAACATCTGAAAGATCCGATTCTTTCAAAATTTTGGCCATTCCTAAAATGGCATTCAACGGCGTTCGCAATTCATGGCTCATGGATGCAAGGACTTCACTACGGGATTTCATTGCAGCTCTGGCAGCTTCCGTTTCACGCTCAACATCGATGCGCTTTTTCTTTTCTGTAATATCTAAAAAAGAGCCTTCATAAAAAGCAAGAGAATTCTTTTCATCCATGACATGGCGAACGGACAGATGCAACCATATCCAGGAACCATCCTTACGATACACACGGGTTTCAAAACCTTTGACAATGGTTTCTTTTTGAATCAGACAAATTAATTTTGCCTGCTCGTTTCTATCAACATATAGACGATTCGTACGATCCAGTAAGATATCCTGCATTTCACTCGGATGATCATATCCTAATATGCTCAATGCTGAAGGATTCGCTGACAGGATATGCCCGCTTTCATCCATTTGAAACATACCTTCGATGGCATTTTCAAAAATACTGCGATATTTGGATTCAGCTTGTTCAAGAGATGCTTTTTTCTTTTCCAATTCTTTTTTGGAAAACTCCTTTTTTTGATGATCAATGGATCGGTAATAGAGAGTCGCTGCAAAAAAAATGAGACCGCCGGCTAAATAATTATAAGTCATTGTAATGATATAGCCGTAATAAATATACAGAATTGAACAAACAGCAGTAAAAAGAATATTTATGCCCAAATAAACCAAAAAGCAGGATCGAACCTTATGAATACGCCCCACAGACAAAAGTATCAGCGATAGCATCACTATCGATATACACCACTCCACCGGCAGGGATGCTGGACGAAGAAAACTGTCTTTGATCAATGTATCTATGGCATCTGCGACAACTTCCGATCCATACATTGTGCCGACAGGCGTATCATACCAATCCCTTGTATCAATGGATGTATCACCAATAACAACGATCCTGTCTTTTACCCAGAACGATAACTCTAAAAACGTTATATCTTCTTCTGACAGTGTATTGTAGTCTGCATTTTTAATAAATTCTTCGTCATATTGATATGGCTTGGGATCTTTCAGCTTTAAAAAGGCAGATGCTGTCAATCCCATATAATCATTTAAAAAAGTAGCATCTGCCGGCACAGGGGAATAATCGATATAAAGATCGTTGTTATGATCCAGTTGAAACAATTGATTACCAAGATACAGGGTATTCTCTTGAATTCGAGGCGTTACGTTTAGAAATTTTTTAGCCGCCTGGATGGCCAGCGGCCAGCCGTCTTTGATAGATGAATCATTCGCAATTTCAGGATATATTCGAAGCCGACTTAAAAAGGTCACCACCGAACAGGGGGAAATGATATTTACGTAACCCGTTGTTGTATGATCCGTTCTAATGGTATCTGATGGATAAATGAGTTCGCTTTTAAGATGATCTTTATTAAATTCAACGTGAGAAGCCAGCAGGACGTTGCTGTATTCGGGCTTATCTAAAAGTTCCTGTAGTATTTCGTCCTCTGATGAATACGTTGGGTATCGCATAAGCAAATTGATAACAATCAATTTGGGATTCAATGCATGAATTTTTTGAATGAGTGTTGCTATCTCGGATCGTTTGGCAGGCTTTTGATTGAGATCCTGGTAAAATTCATCATCCAATGAAACCAGAACGACTTTCCGGGTCTGAACTTTTTTAATTTTTCTTACGGATGTTCGCATCAATTGACGAAACGATAAGGTCTGGTCTTCAATTATTGTAAACGCCTCATAGTATTCACAAAGACATGCGGACACGATCAGAAAGATTAAACAATAAATATCATATCGATAATAATTTTTTTTCATATCAGATTACCGCTGTCGTAGATTATATTCTTTGACTTCCCTATCTGCTGTGGCGAGCATCCCCAATTCCTTGTATACTTTTATCAAGAAAGGTCGAACGTCCCATTGGTAAGAATTGGCAAAGAAATTCAGATAATGATCTAGAGCAACAACTTTCAACCCCTTTTCATCCATAAAATTTCCCATAAGAAAGCCTTGATCACTGATTGAACGAATTTCCGATTCTTTCTCCAGTATCACTTTGGACGCTTCTTTTGAAAGCCAGTCAAATGTTGATGATGTATCGTAAAGGACACGGGAACCATCCATCACCTTAACCTGATACATATGTTTTCCTGACGTAATATTTTTGAGAGGATAGCGAATGATAGCCTGGTTTGACTTTGGAATTGTGATGTGCTGATCTTGAACTGTCAGTTGATAACTGTATTGGGTTCCCACATTTTCCCATGCCAATGTGGGATAGGCATCACATAAAGAAAGATTC
This sequence comes from Deltaproteobacteria bacterium, assembly GCA_002753725.1. Classification (GTDB taxonomy): domain Bacteria; phylum Desulfobacterota; class Desulfobacteria; order Desulfobacterales; family Magnetomoraceae; genus Magnetomorum. Next base: position 2,904 of record PEAL01000366.1, on the reverse strand, counting down.
TCGGCTAATTTTAAAGAGCTATCCTTTAAATTTGAAGATCTAAGAACGGTTGTAAATTTCTGAATGCTTGCAAATTTACGTTTTAAGTTTCCTATGAAATCAAAAATTTTATTTTTGGAGGTTACATTGCCCGACAAAATTTTTAAATCTTTATCCTGTATAATGACCTGTGTGTTTTTCTCGATGCATTTTGCATCATCAGTATCAAAAAGGAGCTGACAGTACCCGTCGATGCCTGTTTTTATTTGATTTCCTGGAAATAAAAGTTTATTTCGATCAACCATGTCCCATTGTAAACCATCCCTGCTGAACAAAATATCTCCATCCCCTTTTAGCAGGAAAGCGACAGGTTCATTGGGCCGTGCAATCGATGGTGATTGTATTAAACAAATAATAAAAACCAGCAGGCATTGAATTCCAAAACGTTTCATAGCTCCTCCTTTTCAAATGTTAATATTTTAATATTTATATGAGTATTTAAAAAAAATTGTAACACGATTTAATCGGATTAATCAAGGAAAAATTTGCGATAGGATAAACAAGGTTGAACGGTAATGATAACCTTTTGCCATGCAATCACCCCCAATACAGACAACATAATGGAAAAATTATTTAATCGTGATTGCATAGCTCAAAGTTAATATAAATTAATGCTCTTGATGAGCTGCTTTTTTATCTGTTGCATATGGATTCAATGCACGATTTGGATTTTTTCCCACGTTTTCAAGAATTTTTATAACATCTGATTCAGGCATCCATTCAACAGAACCAGTGGTAACATTGTAAATAGCACCCACCACTTTGACTTTCCCCTTTTTGACAAGATCTCTGGTACTTGGACTGTTCATGAATAAATCTTCAATGGATTGCCAGACATTTTCAACAATAGCATGCGGAATCAAGTCATCCCCGTGAAGGTTTGAATATTTTGTTGCCGCACGTTTAACAGCAGGTTCAATATTATCGATCAGTGGTGGGATATTTCTTTCCAGTTGATGTTTTTTTCCGTGAAATGCATGGGTAACGGCTGTTACAGCGCCACATTTTGTATGCCCCAGCACGACCAAAACAGGCGTGTGAACATGAGCCAGTCCATATTCAATGGAACCAATTTCATCAACATCACAGACATTTCCTGCCACACGGACGACAAAAATATCCATTACACCAGCATCAAATATTCGTTCCACAGGAACTCGTGAGTCTGAACAAGTAATGACTGTCGCAATTGCGTAATCGCCTTGATCAGCATTACCCGCATGAAGCAGGCTATCATCATCAGTGTTTGGATGAATAGACGTTCCTGTAACAAAGCGTTTATTCCCTGCTCTTAATGCTTTAAGGGCTTTCATGGGACATAATTCTTTAGGTCGCCTTTTATCCGCTAAATTTTTTTTCATAAGACAGGTGCTATCAGAAACGGATGTTGTCAGACATTTTTTCTTTAGCGGACACCATGATTTTTTGCATGAAAAATATTTGCCTGTCGAACATCCAAAACCCAAAAAGAAAATTGCACAAATGAGTAAAGAGACTATTTTTTTCATTTAATCCTCCATTTTTTTATGAATAAAGACCATTCATTTATTGGTTAATCAATCAATGTTATTTTTATTTTGAAAGATCTCCGCAGCCTGTTCAATATTTTCAGGTGAAAAAACAAACAGGTACTTTTCATTTTCAGATAAGGCAGATCCGTACAAATAGTTAATATTGATATTCTTTTTGCCAAACAGTTGGGTGATTTTTGCCAACTTTCCAGGTTCGTTTTCGACTTCAAGGGTGATGACAGGCATAATATCAAAAATAAATCCTTCCTGTGCCAGCAAATTAACCGCTTTATCTGTTTGATTAACCAATAATCGAACCAGTGCATAATCCACAGAATCTTTATGCATCGACTGGTAGGAAGAACTCGATGCAATGCGTTTGAGTGATTTACCGCGCGCTAAAAACAACTGACGCACATACTCTGATGCATCTTGTATGGTCAACGCGTCAATATTAATATCATGATCACCCAATAATTGAGCGAGTTTTCCCATTTCACCGGGTACATTTTTTAGAAAAAGAGATATTTCTGTTCGAACCATGAAAAGCTCCTTTTTATAAAAGTTTCCATTAAAAAAAATATGAATAAAATAATAAAAATTATATGTCAAGGATTCTGAAAATATCCATGAATTCAGCTTTAATTAAGGATCGTGTCTCCGAAATTAAAATAGGGGAACTTATTTTTCGAGCATTCCTAAGTAAGTAGCATTATTGATTCAACATATAAACACATTTTTTCTCAATGGAATAAGATGTAATGTAAATGGTATTGCTATCGTCCACAAAGATGGTGTTATGTGTGCCCATATTATTTGTATTTGAAACCGTCTCTGTTTCAAATATTTGATCATTTTTTCCTCGACATAATTTCAACGCATTGAGTTGATATCCACTGCGGCTTTCATCGGATCGATAGGCAATCAGTGGATGATCATCGTTATCAAACGTTAAACTGCAATAGTTTCCGCACAGGGTGCTATCGTCAGTCCACAAAATTTTCCATTGGCCGTTTATTCTTTCCGCATATTCAAGGAAATGATCAGATCCTCCATATGAAAAATCCTTGATTACATAATATGCAACCCCCATGATGCTTCGTTTATCATTCCATGCTGCGCTGATATAGCCTATCTCGCAGTCTTTTTTTATCCATTCAGGTTGCCAGTCAAGGCCATTTTTCATTGCTACCCGAAGTCCTTTTTCATTCTCTGGAAGGGGAGCTTCATAGTAATAAAAAATCATGGGCTGATGCGTTGAATCAAGAGCAATCGTGCAATAATCGCCAACTTTGTTTTGAATGCCAGCACCATCAAAACTATTTCCTTCTACAGTTTCATGCTCCGGAATCTG
>PEAL01000055.1 GCA_002753725.1 Deltaproteobacteria bacterium | reverse complement strand
TAATTTATTTGTTAAATCAAAATCTAAAATAACTCTCATTAAGTGCAATAATCAAGATGTGACCCCATTTCCACCCATTTCCCATTTCCACCACAAGACAAGAGTTGTATGGCAACGAGAAGATCATTGTCATAAAAAGCTTGAATACCAAAATCTTCAAAGGACAGCCCCCGTTTATAATAATTCCAAAACCGAAATCTAAACTTTTGCTCTGTCACCCCATACCAGATGCCATTTCTTGATATTGCTGGACGGTCGATATTGATGCATCCGTTGAGGATGACAATTATCAAAAGCAAAAATACGACAAATTCGAAAGTCTGACAATGTTTCATGATTGATGATCCTTTATTTGTTTTTTAATGAATATCATTATATACCAACTTTTATGAATCTTCGTGGCAAAAAATATAATTAATCAAAGTATGGCGGAATCAGCAGACAATGCTTATATTTTTGATCAGATTCATCGTATTCGTTAATGTTTCAAGAAATGAACGTATAAAGGATTGTCCGGCAGCAGCAATCCCTATCAAGAAAAATTATAAATTGTTTGCAAAAAATTATAAGCATTTTAAAATGTTTCCTGATATAGACATTTAAGTCCCTTGGAAATTACACTTCAAACGGGAACGTTATTTAATCGCGATCCCTTATCATAAAAACAAGGATTGATGATGCCCCATCTTAATAAAAAAGAAATTCTCAAAAAGTTGTACACCCTTTTTGACCAACAGGTTGAATCATGGGATATTGCATGCAAACGATCCTGTTCGGTTTGTTGTACCGATCGAATCTGGATGACAACCCTTGAAGGTCAATTGATTGTGGAGTATCTTCAATCAAATAACATGTTAAACCTTCTGGATTCTATGAATATTATGCTCCCCAAAAATCGATATCATCCCAAAACAACCATCAATCGGGAAGCTGTACTCAGCGTTCAGAATGAATCTGTACCTGAGCCAGATGAAGACAATACTTTTTCCCCCTGTCCCTTTTTAACCAATCATGAATGTCCCATCTATCCTGTTCGTCCAATGGGGTGTCGTGCAATGGTTTCCACACGCCCTTGCCAGAACGAAGGTTTTGCTGAAATGTCACCCCTCTTCATGAGTGTGTCAAACGTTTTTTCTCAGTATATCGAACATATTGACAGCAATGGTTATTATGGAAATTTTATAAACATTCTTAACCTGTTGACAACATCTTCAGACGCAATGCCTATTCAGCACATAATGGCATCAGAAAAATTGCTGGTCAATCAGGGGATCAAATATATGATGATCCCCCCTGAACATCGCTTGCAAATTGCTCCGATATTAGAAAAAATACGTGCAATGGGTAAAACTGCTCTATAAGAAAGGTGAACAATGAAAGAAAAAAAATCAAGCTATAGTGCAGAAATTGTGGCAACAATGCGCGCCATTGAATCGTTGAGACCTGAAAATGAACGCCTGTTTTATGATCCCTTTGCCAGATATCTGGTCAGCAATCATTTAAAAATGGTTCTCTCTCATAAACTATTGATCAACGGTTTGCTATGGTTCATAAAAACAAAAGGGCCCGGTTTTCCGGATGGCATTGTTGTCAGAACACGATACATTGACGATTTATTGCAGGAACGAATAGAAAGCGGCATTGAACAATGTGTCATTTTAGGTGCCGGTTTTGATGCTCGTGCGTTGCGAATACCTTCTGTTAAATCCATAAAGGTTTTTGAAATTGATCATCCAGCCACTCAAGAATTTAAACAGGAAAAGCTCAAAAAAATAGTGACCCGACAGGACATGAATCATATCACCTTTGTTCCTGTAAATTTTAATACAGAGACCATTGCAGCCCGACTCCCTGAGGCAGGCTTTGATCCAGGCTTGAAAACGTTTTTTATATGGGAAGGGGTTACTTTTTATTTAACAGCCGATGCTGTTGATGAAACCCTGAAATTTGTGGTCAAAAATTCAGGTGCGGACAGTTCTGTTTATTTTGACTATATGTTTCAGTGCGTTCTTGATGGTAGATGTCAAAAACCTGAATCCAAAAGAATTCGCCAATCACGATCGTTTGTTTCCAATGGTTCAGAGGCATACACGTTTGGTATTGAGGAAGGTACGATCAATCACTATTTGACACAGCTTGGTTTTTCAACAATTGTCGAAATGACCGGACGACAACTAAAAAATCGATATTTTTCAAACAGCAATTCAAAAAGAACCGTTCATGAAATCTTTGGGTATGTCCATGCAAGGAAGATCTGACCCGTTTCTTCCAGAATATTTTCCTTGACCACCTTCCCTTTCTACAGGAATATGCCAATCCGTCGATAAGACTGATGTCAGGGTTTGATTCGGCAAATCCATTTTTATCAAGGAGGCATATATGAAATATGTCAATGTATCAAGGCTATTATGCGGTTTTTCATCGCGTAATACGTTTTCAGGCGTTGGTCAAACAAATATCAGATCTGTTTTATTTTATAGTTTTTTAGCGATCGTGATGACCGCCTGTGTGATTTCTTCATCCCTTTGTCAGGAAACGCCGGATATGAAAATTGCACCGGTTAATCCTGCATTTCAGCGTTATCTTCAATCTTTACCTCAACATGTCAATTCAACGGTTTCTCCTGTCAAACGCAGCCGAACCCTTCGACAGAGCCAGGATGATACAAATCTGGGGTTTATTCCCGATCCTTTAATACCTGAAAAACATGATGCGAATCTATCTCCCATTGAAAGTTTTCCAGAACGATTTGATTTAAGAGATCCCAATGGTGATAACGATCCCTCAGACAGCCCTTTACCGCCTGTAAGGCAGCAGGGAACTTGTGGTTCCTGTTGGGCCTTTGCGGTTTATGGAAGTTTAGAATCGCATTTAAAGCAATCCTTTCAAATTGAGCAAGATTTTTCAGAAAACCATCTTCGTTATATGCACGGCTTTGATTTATTGCCTTGTGCCGGTGGGAATTTAAAAATGAGCGTGGCATACCTGGCATCCAATCATGGCCCGATCCTTGAAGTGGACGATCCCTATAATGATTCTGCCGCATCAGACGATTGCATTGATTGTTCTCCATCACGATATATTGATCAGGCTGTCTTTCTGCCTGTTCGGGAAACGGTTGAAGATATTGCTTACATCAAAAAAGCCATTATGGAAAAGGGTGCGCTGTATACATCCATGTTTATGAATCAAGGGGTGTATTATGATCAAACGCATCATACCTATTTTTATGATGATCCTGAGGACACCTTTAATCAATCCAATCATGCCGTGGTCATTGTCGGTTGGGATGATCAAATGACCGTGACAGGTGCGCCGGGTACAGGTGCATTTATTGTTCGAAACAGTCAGGGTGCGGAGTGGGGAGATCAAGGATATTTTTATGTGTCCTATTATGATGAAAGCATTGCCATGACCCGACTGGGATTTTTTCAAGATACAATGGATTCTGAACATGCTTTTGATACCATCTATCAATATGATCCTCTGGGCTGGACCGGTGGTATTGGCACGGGTGATGGAAAAGACTGGGCCACCAACGTGTTTACGGCATCTGAAGATATTGAAATAACAGCTGTTGGTTTTTATGCCACACAGTCATCCACAACATATCACATCCAGATTTATGAAAATTTTGAAGATCTTGGCGGTTACAACCGACCCAATGGGCCGCTGTTAGATAATGAACAAACCGGATTTTTGACCTATAGTGGATATTACTATATCCCGTTAAACCAGTCCGTTTTTATACGTCAGGGAAAAACGTTTGCCGTGACAGTAGCGTTTGAATCTCCAGACAATGCCTATCCCATTCCCATTGAAAAACCAATCAGTCATTACACCAGCCAGGCCACTGCCCTTCCCGGAGAGAGCTATGTCAGCGATTATGGAGATATTTATTTTGATATCAACCATTTCAGTGCAAACAGCAATGTTTGTATCAAAGCGTATGCCATAAAGCGAAATAAAACTCCGCCCATTGCAGATGAAAAACACATAGAAACCGATGAAGATATGCCTGTGTCGATTGCTCTCACTGGCAGCAGTCAAAACAGCCAGGTCATAACATTTATGATTCGATCCTATCCGTCTCATGGTACATTATCTGGCAATTTACCGGAATTGATATATACACCTGATCAAGATTTCAATGGCGAGGATGCCTTTTCTGTTCAGGTGAATGATGGTTTTTCAACATCAGAATCAGCCATTATTCACATCACCGTTCATCCGGTGAATGATCCACCAGTTGCCTTTCAGTTGAACCTTGTTGTTTTTGAGGATACTGCCTTACCTGTTCTTTCAGCAGGCATCGATCCAGATGGTGATGTATTGACATTTAATTTGCTTTCTCCGCCGGTCAATGGATTGATTATGGGTGAATTTTCAGATTTGACCTATATGCCTGCGCCCAACTATCATGGTGTTGATTCATTTGCGTTTCAATTGAGTGATGGCATTGAATCATCAGAATTCGCCCAGGTCAATCTGACCGTTGTATCTGTAGACGATATGCCCACTGCTGACGATCAAACCCTTTATCTATTGGAAGACCACGCAATTCATTTGACGCTTACCGGCACTGACGTTGACAGTGAACAACTGAACTATCAAATTCTTTCACAACCGGTGCATGGTCAGCTCACTGGACAGATCCCCCATCTTGTTTACACGCCAGCGCCTGATTATTTTGGTATTGATTCTTTGGTCTATCAAATCAGCGATGGTCAGAATATTTCCAGTCCGGTCACCATTGACATTCATATCACTGCTGTGGATGACAATCATCCGCCGGTTGCTGAAAACCAGACCTTTTGGGTTTATGCAGGTCAAAAACAAGCCTTAACATTGACTGCAACAGACAGTGATGATGATTCTCTTCAATACATGATAACAAAAATGCCAGAAAATGGTATATTAACCGGTATGGGTCCCGTGTTTCAGTATACATCGACACATCTGACCGCAGATTTTGACAGTTTTACATACAAGGTCAATGACAGCGTCATAGATTCAGAGATTGCAACCGTTCAAATCGTTATTATGCAATCCAATCATGCACCATCAGCAAACAGTCTTCAGATAGAAACCGTTGAAAATACATCCATTTCGTTTGAACTTACCGCTGATGATCCAGATAATAATCCATTAACCTATATTCTGGCAACATCGCCTTTGCATGGTATCCTGAGCGGAACGTTACCATCTATGACATATATTCCAGTTTCCGGTTATTCAGGTAGCGATCTGTTTCTTTTCTATGTTTATGATGGTGCAAAAAAATCTTCTTTTGCAACAGTTCGTATAACCATTCATGCCCAAGCATCAGAAACCAAACCGGCAGCATACTCGCAAACCCTTCAGGTTCAGGAAGATACCCCCATTTCCATTACCCTGACAGGCCATGATCCAAATGTGGACAGGCTGAATTATTATTTAAAATCATCCCCTCAGCACGGACAATTAACCGGAACATTACCCCTTGTCACCTATCTTCCAGATGCCGATTTTTCAGGATCGGACATTTTTTACTTTCAGACAGGAAATGGGCAGGAGTTATCAGATCCTGTACCCATTACCCTGACAGTTCTTCCTGTCAATGATTTGCCTGTTGGACAGAACCAGATGATCATTACAGGCAAAAATCAACCCATTGCCTTTACGTTAACGGTGAACGATCCGGATGCTGACAGTTTTGCATATCATGTGATCCACTATCCAGAATTTGGCAGTCTTTCCGGAATTTTTCCTTTTTTGATATATACACCGGATACCGATTATTCTGGAACCGATTCACTGGTATTTACAGCGAATGATGGCCAGTTGACTTCTGATTCAGCGACAATATCCATTACCGTTCTGCCATTTCAAGTGATCGAGGATGATCCACAAATCAATAAAGGAGCGCCTGTCTTATCCAGTATCAGCGATCAGCAAGCAAACATTAATACCAGCACGGATATTTATTTTACTGTCAATGATATAGAAAGTGGTGTCTTGACCATAACCTGTGAATATTCAAATACAAGCTTGCTCACAAATACAGGGATCGAAATTTGCTCTGTTGAAACAGTTGCTTACACCTTGTCAACAGCAGGTAGTGTGGATGAAAACATTACCCTGACCATTCTTCCTGTTACAGGGGGATCAGGATCATCTAATGTGACCATCACTGTAACAGATACTGAAGATTTGTCAGATTCTGAAAATTTTATACTATGGGTGTTGAAACCCGGTGCTGGATATGCCATTGCCTATGATGGTAATGATGATTATGTGGATAGTAATGAGGATGCAACATTTCAGTTGAATAACGGAACTTTTGAGGCATGGTTTTATGCATATACAATCACTGGTTCTCTTGGGCTGTGGGGAAAAGATAAAGCGGGTTACTTTGCTGATATTTATTCATACATTGAAGATGGTGCCTTTAAGTACTGTTTTGACAGACCCGGTAATACCTTAACCTGTGTCGTAGCTGAAACACCCATCATAGAAAATACATGGTATCATATTGCTGTCTGGTGGGGTTCCTCTGGAATGAAAGTTTTTATCAATGGTGAACTTCAGACAAATTCAGATCCATTTAGTAATGGAGTAGTATCTCCATCATCAACTGTAACAATTGGCGTCCAGCAAGGTGAAAGCAGATATTTCAACGGCATTATAGATGAAGCACGCGTCTGGAGTACGCAAAGAACCCAAACCCAGATTCAGGAAAACATGTATAAAACATTGAATGGCGATGAATCCAACCTTGTTTCAGCTTGGTCTTTCAATGAGGGCAGTGGCTCCCGTTCACTTGATATTTCATCCAATCATTTTAATGGTACCCTTGTCAATTCTCCGCAATGGATCACCTCAACAGCTCCCATTGGGTTAACCAGTGTAATGTTGACTGAAACAGCCGGGACAAAAACCTTTACAGATACTGGAATTACAATGATTTTTAATACTTATGATGGTTCTTCACCTGTTCAGGCGGTAAAGATGAACGATGCCCCCAATGTTGAACCTGTGGGCTTAAAAGAAATTTTTGATGATCAATATTGGGTCATCAAAAGGTTCCCGGATGCCGCAGTCAATGCCAATATCACTTTCAGCATCAGCGAAACATTGACATCTTCAGATGAATCCGACCCATCTGTTCTGACGTTGTATACGCGAGGCACTGCTGCCACAGGAAGTTGGACAGCAGTTACTGCGGCAAGCAGTGTTGATGCAACATCAGGAACAGTCACTTTTAACAACATTACATCGCTTGGACAATTTATTATTGGCCGTGGCAATCGTGTTACTGATACACTCACTTTATCAAAAATTGCAATCAATGAAAATTTATCCATTGGATCAACAGTTGGCACGTTCTCCAATAATGATAGAGATACAGACATTTTTACTTACAGCCTTGTTGCCGGCGCAGGGGCGGATCATAATACCGCTTTCACCATTACTGGAAATACTCTCAAAACCAATATAACTTTTGATGCCAGCACACAAAGTGCTTATAATATTCGGGTTGAGGTCAGTGACGGCTATAGTGGTGATTATGAGCAGACGTTTACGATCAGTATCAATCGTTCGTTTATTTCCAAACCAAGAATGTCAAACGGCGGTATCGGCATCAGTCCTCCGGATTCAAATAAAGGAGCATCTGTTGGTGCTGGAGATGTCAACATGAATGTTTCAAATCCATCGGCATCAGTGTTTGTAAGATTATCGATTTAGATTGGAGTCCCAAAGCTTTAGCTTTGGGAATTCCTTAGGAATACTCGAAAAATAACGGATAGGTCTATAAGTGTATACAAAAAATTTTTTTTTGATTTTTGTAATTTTTTTTCACTTTTTATGTAAGAAATTTGAAATTTTTGTGTCTATATAATAGAGACCCAAAAAATAATTTTTTCATACATAAGGAGTTATAATCATGAAACAAGAATCGCCTGATATTTTTGTTATAAATGCCTGCCGAGTGCTTTCAGTATTAGAAAAAGCAATTGTTAGATTAATTCGCCAAAACTATTTCAACAGAAATCAAATTGATGAAAATGTCAAGCTTGTTGAGGATGCGATTAAAAATTCTAGAAACTGGATTATTGCCTATAAAAATTTTTACAATGTTCCATCATTTAAAGTGTTGGTTTCCAGAACAGTTGAGGAATTAGCAACGATTGTTAAACAAATAATTTTGAACTGTGCGTCTGTATCAGGAAAGAAACAACTTTCTAGTAAACGTAAACAAGCTGAATTTCGAAAACTATGCAGTTCAATTGATTCGATTCTTGATAATCTGACTTCATTTTTTCCAAAATGTTACGACTCTCAATTAGCTGATGATTTGGTATTATTTATATTAAAAGAATTTCAAGATTGGTGTGAAAAAAACAAACAACTTCTAAAAAAAATCAAGTTCAAATATTCTAAACGTGGCAATCAAACTGGTATTATTCCTTTTGCGGACACCAAAAAATATAATGAAAAAATTACAGATAGAAAATGGTATAAACAAAATGTTTTACCCGTGATAGATCAGTATTTACCAGATGATGGACATGAAGCAGATTGTAGAAAAGAAGATCGAGAATATCGATTAAAGGGATTTCGTCCAAATCCACGAAATCCAATTATTCAGGGAGCTAAAGAAAAGACAAAAATCAGACAGGTTCAATGCAAAAATTGTGGAAAAATTTTTTCTGTTCTGCCATCATTTGTTTCAAGAGAAAAACATTATGGAGTCGATGTGATCGGAACTGTTTTGGAAGGGATAACAAAAAACGGATCAAGCTTACAATATTCCCAGGAAATAACATCTTTGACAGGTTATCCTGTTAAAAGTAAACAAACAATATTGAACTGGCTTCAATGGATAGGTTACTATCATCCTGCTGAATTGTTAACAATATCCGGTGCGCATTCAAATGGGTATTTTCAGGAAGATGAAGGCTTTCAAAAAGAACCTTGTTTAAGAACGTACATAACGGCAATAGTAGATTCTGAGACACAAGCTGTGTGGCACTTAGATTATATTGACCACGTTAATGAGGAAACATTGTTTCAATCCTTTAGTAGCTTGAGAGGAAAAATATCTTTCAAAATAAAAGGTGTAACAAAAGATAAGTGGAAACCATCAACGAATGCTTTACGTGAAGTGTTTAAATATATATGGATAGGGTTATGCCATCGTCATTGTATCGAAAATATAAAAAAATCGATAAAAAAGTACCGTGATGAAGTTGAAATAACTGATGAGAAGGCGCAGCAATTATTAGATCAGGTTATTAAAGTGTTAAAAAATTCGACAAGTTCAACAAATATGAAGATAAGGTTAAACAAATTGACAGATGATGCATTCAACCATCCCATACTAAAATTAAGAATAGAGGAAATAAAACAAAATGCAACGCATTATTGTGCAAATAAAAATCGGATAGGGATAAAAAGAACAACATCAATAGTGGATAATTTTCTGAAGTTAGCCAAGGAAAAGCTCCAAAAAATAAAAAGTTTTAGAGATCCAGAATGGGCAAGTTGCTTTTTTAGAGCATTGGCAAATGTCAGAAATTTTTTACCTTTCAAACCAGGTGCCAAAAATGCACATAAAAGCCCATTTATGCTTGCAGAGGGGCAAACTTTAAATTTGCCTTGGATGCAAGTTATAAATTTGCATAATGGATTTTTATTCATCTAATTTAATTTATTGAGTTATATTGATGGAATGATTAAAGCAGACTTAAGGCTGGAATCATAGATGGGATTAAAAAAATTTTTATATGTATATACTTGTAGACTTATCCGCTTCAAGAGTCAAATACACAAAACCCATTATCCGATTTTACCATTGAACTTTATCGCGGCAATGAAATGATCAGGGTGACACGCGCCAATGAATTCGGAAATTATTCATTTTCACAAATTAACACAACAGAATCGCTGATAATCGGTGTTTCACCGCCACAGTCCAATCATTCATATCAGTGGCAATCTTTTGAGATCACAGATATCACCCCTGAAACGCAAAACCACAGGTTCGATATTTTCATGGCAGCATTGTCATCAAAAGGGATTTGCGGACATGTTTTTGATGGCAATAATGGACTGTCTGGCATTGCTGTGAATATTGTCTCAATTGCCAATAACTATCAAAACAATGCCATCACTGATGAAACCGGTTATTATGAAATAAAGGGCTTGCCGCAAGGCTCAGATTATGTGGTTTCGATTGATCATACGACATCTAACACCAGAATTTATTACGCACTTCCCGAATCATTGACACCCGGCGTAATGCCTTCATGCAGTGTTTTTCTGGAAAATCAGGCAACAAAGATTCAACCATCTGATCCATTGCTCGAAAATATCACTATTTTGATTGATACAGGCGGCACCATTTCCGGATGCCTGAAATGGGATAATCAACAGGCGATTTCAGGAATTCTGGTCAGTGCCTGGTCTGATTCGTTTGCCTTTGGAAATTCTGCAATCAGTAATGAAAATGGGTGGTATACCATTACCGGATTACTTCCGGTGACTGAAGACATGGCTGCCGCCAATGGCTATCATGTTGAGATTATTTCTGATGCACTGCCATCAATAAAATATGAAGAGGGCGTGTTATTGCCCACGCATCGAAATGATATCCATTTTGTCATTGACAATCAGATTGCCATTTCGGGTCACGTTTCAGATTCAAAGGGTTATGCGCGCGAAAATGTGTCTGTGGTCGCATGGTCCGCCAGCGCGCAGTCAAGATCCGGGACTGCTGTAACCGATATGAATGGGAATTATACAATTCTTAATTTACTCTCGGCTGATGATTATCTTGTGGCTGTATTTCCAGACGATCTTCCCATACAGTATTACAATCAGGTATCAGATTCCAAAAAGGCCAGTACACTTGTTATCGACCATTCCATGGTCAGAGATATCGATTTTGTTCTTTACCAAAAAAGCCGAATCTATGGAAAGGTTTATCTAAATGACACTACTGCCAGTGGTTTGCGGATCGATATTGTTTCATTTTCACAATCCTATCGTGCGAGTGTGCAGACAGATAAGGCGGGAAATTATGAATTCATCGGTCTTGACCCGACTGTTTCTGATTATGTGATTTATCTTGAATATCCAGGAATGGAGACATTTCAATCTTTGAAATTAAAACCATCAGAAGAAGCTTTCCCCATTAATTTACAAAAAGGATTGACTGTCCGGGGCAGTGTTTTTGCAAATAATACGACACTTGATAACGCAAGCATTCTGCTGATTTCTGGCAATGGACTGAAATATTTTTCCCAATCAAACCTGTCCAGCCCATTTAATTATACAGTTACCGGTCTTGTTCAGGAAAACTATCGCATTGAGGTCATTCATGACACCCATGAAAACCAGGTATTGGAAAGCCTGTCACTTTATGCAGATATGGATAATCTCGATTTTTATCTGGAACAACCCACACGAAATATGTCAGGTATAATTCTGGGCCTGAACCAGGGCCATACCGTTCGTTTGAATGCATGGTCAGATAACAGACATACCACAAATTTCATTAATATCACTGGCACTGGAGATTCTGTATCATTTGAAATTCCGGATCTGATTTCATCAAACGATTATCGCCTGGAAATCATTTCTCAAGTGTATGAGTATCAGGCCCATGACAGACAATCTCAATGGGAAAATGCGGATCTCATTGATCTGTCGAATAATGATGTCACTGATATCATTATTCAATTAAAGTCGCTTATTGAAAAACCGGTTATCACCGGTATCATTCATTTTTCTGAAATACCCATTCCAGGACAAAAGCTTGTAATTGAAGCACAGTCTCAAAAACTGGATCTCGCATTTCAAACAGAAATGCTCATACCCCGTGAAACCACAAGCCTATCACTTGCCTATACTCTGTTGGGACTGTCTCCATCAGATGATTACATGGTTTCTGTCAAATCATTGAATTATATAGATATGTTCTATCCTAATGCCATATTTTTGAAAAATGCCGGCCAGTTAATGGTATCAACCGATCAATCGCAGTCAAATATTGATTTTACTTTGCAAAAGGGCCGCAGAATTTCAGGAATCATTACAGACAGCAATATGGCAGGCATTGACAATATTGATATTTCAGCATGGTCTGTTGAAACAGGTGCCAGCGCACATACGCGCTCCACTGATGGTTATTATGTCATTGATGGTTTACCGCCGCTTTCAGATTATCTTCTTACAGCGCGCATACCTGAAAAAGGTTTGTTTTATTACCATCCCGAAGGTGCTGTCAGAACAATAGATAAGGCATCACCGGTTTCTGTGCTCACTGAAAATCAAAACCAGATTGATATGACCATAGAACGGTTGACATGCGTTTCTGGAAAAGTCATGGACATTTCAGGCAATGGCATTGAAAACATGTGGGTTGAAATTTTTTCAGAGCGTTATCAGGCTGGAAGTGTCTTATTTAGTGATCCTGATGGTCAATTCAACATATGCGGCCTGCCTGACAGCCAGGATTATCAAATTTCTGTAAAACCTGAGGCCAACAGTTTATGGCTTCCTCTCATTCAGAGCGGTATTCATTATTTGGAATCTGTACATTTGATTCTTTCGCAAAAACAAATGGATCTGTTCACCATTTCCGGCATTGTGACCAATATCAACAAACACCCCGTTGAACCGGCAAAAATCACCTTAAAATCGTTATCTGACAAGGATTTTTACATACATACCACAAGCCGGAAAAATGGCAGCTTTGAATGGCAGGATATTCCCAAAGGAAATGATTATATTATCAGTGTCTATCCGTCAGAAATGGACAATTACGCACTTTTTTGTTCTGAACCTTTTGCCCTGTCGCGCAATTATCAATCAAACATCGTACTGAATGCCTCCCTGTCCATTTCGGGACATATTTACGAATATGAAACCAATACGCCCATTCCTGATGCCAGAGTGATTCTATATGCTTCAACAAGAAATTTTCATGCAGAAACCCAAAGTGATTCAACAGGACAATACCGTTTTAACCAACTTGAAAATGCCAATGATTACGTTGTTGTGGTTCATCATGAAAACTACATCACTGTCAGAAAAAAACAGCTTGCCCCGGATAATAATCTGAATTTTATTTTAAGAATGGCGGCGCGTGTTTGTGGACAGGTAAAAGACAAGGTAACAGGTCAGGAAATACCGGATGTGCCTGTTGAAATTTATTCCAGTACCCGCCAGAATATGGATGGATATTATGGCTCTGTTGTCAGCGATCAATCGGGCCGTTTTTGTCTGGCAGGTCTGATGCCATCAGATTCACAGGGACATCCCATTGAAAATTACATGGCAACCGCCACAGCGCCCGGATTTCCACCCATGTCCATTTCAATCCGACAACTGGACAGACCTGCAAATTTCTTTGTGTTTAAAGGAAAGGAAAATGAGATTTCCGGAAACATTCAAAATGCATCACATTACGATTACTATATTGATGTTGTGGACATTGACTATGGCTTTCAGGTAACGCTGCCAGCAACAAGCGATGGCAATTTTGTTCTTGATGGTCTTTTGCCTGAGCGTGGATATACATTGATCTTTTTAGCCTTTGATACCAATGGCACTCAAGTTTACAAACAATGGGCAGTATACAACCCGGAAAGTGGCATGGATACTGGCGGTGATGAAAATTCCGCAACAGTGTATCATACCGGCAATGTCTTGAAATTTCAATTTAACACTGACATAAAGCGACGTCGTGATGTTAAGGAAGAAGCGGCTGAATCTGTCGATACTGTCGATGCCACAACACCCATTGTTCAATTATCCAGTAATGATTTGTCTGTAACCTCTTCTGTCAGGGATATTGTTTCGCGTGATTCAGTTATTACAGTGGAATGGTTCACAGAAAAAGAGGTTCAGGGATTTTACCATGCGTTTAACCAGCAGAAAGACTATCATTTAACCAAACGAACTGTGGCAAAAGTTCGTCCCTCAAAATTAAACAAAGCACAAAGCAAAACTGTCGTTGCCGATAATGAATACTACTATTTTCATGTGGCATCAGTCACCGATAGAGGACGCATTGGCGCCACGACCACAGCCGCATTTCGCATTGACAATGTTGCGCCTAAAAATCTTTTGGTTGATGTGCCCATACTTTCTGACAGTCGGGATATTGATATTCAATTGGGAGCATCTGGTGCAAATGAAGTTTATATCAGTAACAGCGGTTTTGATCATGGCGGGAAATGGAAACTGCTTGAACGTAAACGATTATGGAAATTACTGCCGGGTAATGGACTCAAACCCATATATGTCAGATTTAGAGACCAGGCATATAATATCGCCCGGACCCTTTCCAGCATAGAATACAAAGAATCTGTCAAACAATATACCATTGAAACGTCTTTTGATAATCATGGTACTGTGGATATCATTTTTCCAGATACGTTATCAGAACAATCCAATAAGCGCACAAAAGAAAATGAATATAGTGTTCCGGAAGGAACTCAGGTTCAGATGGTCGTGCATCCAAATGAGGGCTATGTAATTGATGAAGTTTTTGTGAATGATAAACGCGTTCCGGTTATCGACAATCAGTATACCTTTGAAAAAATCAATCAACATCAATATCTCAGGGTAACGTTTAAACCGATAGAACATATCATTACGGCAATATCAGGTGTTTATGGCAGGATAGAACCATCAGGAGAAATCTTTGTCAATCATGGTGATAATCAAGAATTTACCTTCACGCCACTTGATGGAACCCGGCTGGCACAACTGATTGTCGATGGCAAAGTAATTGAAAACGATACTCATTTCACCTTTGAAACTGTTGATAAAAATCATACCATAATGGCCATATTTGTTCGTGTATTTCAAATCGATGCTTCACATGGTGACAATGGGGTCGTTTCTCCAGATGGTATCATCAATATTGATCAAGATGGTTATCAGAATTTTTCGTTTATTCCGGATTGGGGATATGAAATAGATACTGTGACAATTAACGATGACATATTACCCACACGACCCAACACCTATTCCTGCCTGAATGTCAGCCGAAATCAGGAGCTTTATGTGACATTCAAACGCGTGGAATTTATGATTGCTGCAACATCAAATCAGGGCGGTTCTATTGCTCCCTCTGGAAATATTGCCGTTGACATGGGCGGAAACCAGACATTTACTTTTACTCCAGATTTTGGATATGCATTGAGTGCGGTGATTGTCGATGGGGTCAAGCAGCCTTTGGATCAGCAATCCTATGCATTTGAGGGGATTGATTCAAATCACAGCATTTCAGTTTCATACAAGCCTATAGAATTTCATATTTATACCACCAGCAATAGTGGCGGAAGTGTTTATCCATCAGGCGCAGTGACAGTGATTAAAGGAAGGGATCAATCATTTACCATACAACCTTCATCAGGGTATGATATTGAGGCTGTTTATCTGGATGATGAGATGATCCCGCATCATGATAATACCGTTGTAATACCTTCTGTAATGAGTGATCATAATCTTCATGTGGTTTTTGAACAAATTCATATCTTTTCTGCAATAGCCGGGCCCAATGGACAGATTACACCCAATGGTTCCATAGCGGTCGTTCATGGTGATACACAAGAATTTCTTTTTACACCAGACGATGGCTACACGATCAACACGATCACTGTTGACAGCCAGGTATTTCCTTACACTTATAATATGTTGTATTTTAAAAATGTTCAATCTGATCACACAATCATGGTATCCTATACGCCCATTTGTCATATCATTGAATCAAAAGCGGGCGACAATGGACGAATCGAACCACAGGGAATGGTATCAGTCAATGAAGGTCATTCGCAGACATTTACCATCATACCTGATCATGGCTTTGAAACTTTAAGTCTGTTAATTGACAGTCAGCCTGTTGTTGTGACTCAAAACCATTACACATTTACAGATGTTCGCGATGCCCATGAAATACAGGTGACATTCAAATTATCCAATCAGGCGCCTCTTGTCAGTAATATGGACATTTCTTTGCTTGAAGATCATGTCTATACAGGAAATCTTCAGGCGCAAGATTCAGATAACAATCCACTGACATTTACGATGATTCAAGCACCGCAATTGGGATATCTGATTTTATCTGATCAATCCACTGGTGAATTTACGTACACACCAACAGTAAATCTGAATGGTTCAGATTATTTTACGTTCAAGGTCAGTGATGGCATAGTGGACTCAGCAACCGCAAGGGTGGATATCTGGATTACACCGGTAAATGACATTCCTGTCGCCTTGGCATATGCCCTGACACTCAACGAAGACAGCTCGGTCCAACAAAAACTGAGCGCCTGGGATGCCGAAAATGATCAGTTAAGTTTTTCTATTGTTTCACAACCTCAAAATGGTGATGTCGTATTAAATGGTACGACTGTCACATATTACCCTGGTAGCAATTTTTATGGAAAGGATCGTATTATCTATCAAGTCAGTGATGAGGTTTCACAATCCTCCAGTATTCCAATCAGTCTGACCATATTGCCAGTGAACGATCCTCCCATTGTAGAAAATCAATACTATCGCACTGGAACAAACAGTTCTGTGGATATTGTGCTTTCTGTATCAGATGTTGATAGCGGATCAATGATATGGACTGTTTCATCACCGCAATCTGGCAAACTTGAAGGGACTGCTCCGGAGTTAATTTATACGCCAGAAACTGATTTTGAAGGTGAGGATTTCTTTGTGGTTCTTGCCAATGATGGTCTTGATGAGTCCTTGCCGGCGACAATTACCCTGTTTATTGGAGCAACCGATGTTTATACAATGGAAGACACACCTGTCAGTATCAAAGAACAATTAGAAGTATTTGGCGATCCAGAGCATGTTCATATAAACAAAACACCTGTTCATGGCAGTCTCAGTGGAAACATGCCAGATATTACATATTCTCCCAATCCTGATTTCTTTGGAGATGATATCATCTGGTTGACCATTGATGAAGACAGTCAGTCGAAAAAAATTGCGATTTATGTGGGACCCGTTAATGATACGCCTGTGCTGTCACTGCCGGAAAGCATTCAGATTACTGAAGACAGCATGAAAGCCATTACCATTGTGATATTTGATATTGAAAATGATGCGCTTAAATTTGATATCAGTGAGTGGTCTCATGGCCATATTGTTTCTGATCGATTGCCGGTAGTGGAATTTTATCCAGAAAAAGATTATTTTGGTGAGGATATGATTATCATTCAACTGAGTGATGATAGTTCCTCTGTTTCGAAAGGCGTTCAGTTGATAACAAAGGGTGTAAATGATTTTCCTGTGGCGTATCATCGATCCATTGCAACAATGGAAGATATGCCAATAGAAATTATTTTACAGGCCAGTGATATTGATTCAAGTCATTTAAATTATCAGTATACACAAACAACATATGGAACTATTTCTGGGGAACCGCCAGTTTTACTGTATACTCCAGATAACAATTGGTTTGGAACAGATCAGCTGGTTTTCCAGGTGAATGATGGTGAATTGAAATCATTGGTGGCAACAGTTGATATTCGAGTAAAGGCTGTCAATGACCCACCAGAAGTCTATTCCAGAACTGTTGATCTGGACGAAGATGCAGTGGTTACATTTACTGTCAATGGTTTTGACCCGGATGATGATCCATTCACATTCCAGATAACGGATCAAAGTCAACAGGGAAGTATTGATATTCTTAATGCAGCCACTGGCAAATTTCAATATACCCCAAAGAAAGATTTTTATGGCACTGATTCATTTAAAGTAAAAACAACCGATGGCACTGTTGATTCTCAGGAAACAATCATTTATTTAACCATTGCGCCGGTGAATGATCCGCCGGTTTTGGTTGATTGTGCGTTCAATACCTTTGAAGATCATCGTATGACTTATACGCTTGTGGCTGTTGATCAGGACAGTGATGCCTTGTCATACAGCGTTGTTTTTCAGGCTGTAAAAGGAACGGTGTCATTGAATCAAAAAACAGGGGTACTGATTTACTCACCTTTTCCTGATGTCAATGGAAATGATGGCTTTACAGTTGTTGCTGATGATGGTCTTTCCCAATCGCAAATAGCGTTGGTTTCTGTCTGGATAACACCGGTCAATGACCCGCCTGTGGCAATTGAAAGTAGGGTTGAAACGACTGAAGATCAATGGATTGAAAGTACACTCAATGCACAGGATAATGACAGTATTTCGCTAACCTTTCAGGTGGTTCAGGCTGCAAAAAAAGGCTGTGTCGATATTTTGGATGCCGGAACAGGTTTGTACCGCTATACGCCAGATATGAATGCCAATGGCTTTGATTCATTTATTTATTGGGTGAGTGATGGCAATGCAGCTTCCTGCACAGGCGTTGCAACCATTCAAATAATGCCTGAAAATGATGCACCATTTGCCATGAACGACCTGTTTTTAACGTTTGAAGATCAATCCTTTTCCGGACAACTGACAGCAATTGACGTTGATAAGGACAACCTTATATTTACTGTCATCACTAACAGCACGAAAGGAGCCTTAACCCTTACAAATCCCTCGACAGGCCAGTTTGTTTACATACCTTATGCCAATGAGAATGGTAGTGATCATTTATCATTCCAGGTAACTGATGGAGAACTATTTTCTAATACCGCAAGTATCAATATTTCAATAATACCGAAAAATGATCCGCCAGAGGTCATATCGCAATTGTTAGAAACCAGTGAAAATAAACCATTATCCATAGAACTGTCAGGAAATGATATTGACAACGATACGTTCTATTTTGATATTATTTCATTTCCTGAACATGGCACATTAAACGGCACAAATGCCAATTGGGTGTATATTCCTTCAACTGATTACTGGGGCATGGATCAATTTGAATTTGTGGCTGATGATCAGAACAGTCAATCAGACAGAGGAACCATTCAAATTCGTGTGGGAGTGCCTGAAGCTGATATTTATGCAGGAGAAGATCAATCAGTAAACATTGCGGCTGCTCTTGGGTTTACCCCCATTATCGTTAGTTTTCCTGAAAATGGAACCCTTAAACAGATGATATACACGCCAGATAGCAATTATAATGGTTTTGATCGTATTGGATATACCTATCAAACGGATAACATTCAGGAAGCCATCATATATATCAAACCACTGAATGACCCTCCACAAATTCTTTATACCACACCCGATCACTTAGAACTCAATGAAGATACTGTAAAAAAACTAAATATCGATGTAATAGACGTAGACCACGAAATAAACGAACTGATATGCCGCATTATTCAGTCACCTGCGCATGGTCAGTTAGTAATCGATCAAATGGCTGTCAGCTATTATCCGGTTACGCATTATTTTGGCTCAGATATTTTTATCTATCAAATTTCTGATGGCCTGTCCCAGGTAAATAAACAGGTCAGTATCAACGTTCTGCCAGTAAACGATATCCCGATGGCAAAAAACATTTCTTTGGAGATGATGGAAGATCAATCCATTGATATTAATTTTGCAGCCACAGATATTGAACAGCAGGCATTATCGTACACGATCATTGATTATCCTGATCATGGAATGATGATTGAAAAAAAATACTGGCCAGATGCAGATTATTGGGGATGGGATAGATTAACATACGTGGCCAATGATGGCATTTCTGACTCCAATGCTGCAACAATCAGTATTCATGTTCGCAACGTAAATGATGCCCCCATCGCCAGGTGGGATGTAATCAAAACGTATGCCAACAGCAGTGTGATTGGTCAACTCGTTGTTAATGATGTTGATTATCAAGATACACTGACATTCAAAATACTGGAATCCTCCACAAAAGGACAATTTCAGATGAACGAGCGAAATGGCGTTTTTTCATTTTGGGCATATGAAACAGCAACAGGACTGGATTGGTTAACCTTTCTGGTTAATGATGGCACAGTCAATTCAACTATCGGCGGTATTACCATAGTGATTCAGTCAGAACCACCCAATATTGCGCCTGTTGCAAATGATAGTTCATTAATGACATATAAAAATGTTAAACTCAATGGACGATTAAAGGCGGTTGATAGTAATCAGGACCGATTGATGTTTATGATTTCCAAATATCCCACAAAAGGTATCTTTATATTGAACAATCCCGATACAGGTGCGTTCACTTATTATCCTGATCGTGATATTACCGGCACAGATTTTATTGAATTCTATGTGAATGATGGTCAGACAGATTCCAATTCAGCCATACTTCAAATAAACATTGAAGAATCAATCCGGAATCAACCCATTTTTTATGATTTATCCGTACAGGTAACAGGACCGGAAAAATATACATACAGCCTGATGAATCAACAGGGTGAAGTTGTTGTAGACAATACGCTTCAGTACAGTGATATTTTCATTGAAAGATTACCAACAGGAAACTACCGATTGATTATTCTCAGCAAGGACTATTTGCCATTTGAATATTATGAAGAAAGTCCTTATATCAACCTTGACCAGGATCGAAGTCTTTTGGTAACACTAACTGAGTCTCCGGGCTTTGATCCCTTTAAGCCTACAGTCGATGTATCTCACAAAAATCATTCGCAAGGCTTTGACCTTCAAGTCATTCAGCATAATGCGAACAGCTTTGTCTGGACAGTCAATGGTCAGCCTTTAAGCCTTTCAGACTATACCGGTAACGGGACATCAGAATCACCCTATCAGTATTTGTGGCAAACAGGCATGGCAAACACCTGGCAGGACAACACGCCACGTATTGGTGATAAAACAGTTGAATTACAATTTAATTTTTATGATGGCATAGAATGGATTGATAAATACAATGTAAGCTATATCCAATATGGATCAGAAGACAGTGAAGAACAAGACAAGCCGGTTGAACAAAAAGTTTTCGAGGAAGGTGGATTATACAACAGCAAAGCAATTTCAACCACAAAGAACAAAACCGCATTTTATCCATTAATGGGCACGACATTCCACTTACGTGTGACTGATCCATCCCAAAAAGAAAGAGAACTGGGTATAATCATTCCCCCCCTGCCATTGGAATATTTATTGTGTAACGATCCATTAAAACGCACAGATGAATTAACCATACAAACCAGTTATTACACTTTCGGCCCAAATGCCCTGGCAACTGGCATCAACCTGAAACTATTCAAAACCAATGGCCAATATGTATCGTTAAATCCATCAAGCAACCGCAAATCCGATGCCCCGGTAATTGGTTTACCTGTTTTGATTAATACCAACGTATATCAAGCCGGCAAATTCAAGGCAATGGTCTGTGAAACTGACAGCACCCAATTTGAATCAACAAGCCTGCCTATCGTTGACCATGGCAATGGATATCTGGAAATCCAGACCAATCATTTGAGTGGGTTTGGCGTTGAACTGGTAAAAGAAGAAGAATCGGATGATTCCGGGGGGAATTGTTTTATTGAGGTGTTGTCGGGGACTTTTTGAATACAGACCTTGTAGACCTATGCGACCGAAAGGACACGTCTTTTACGGCCATCTCCTCGCTTTGGTGTTCTATATTTTCAATCTCCTCCAATAACTCCGATTTTTTTATCACCCATTTATCAT
>PEAL01000365.1 GCA_002753725.1 Deltaproteobacteria bacterium | reverse complement strand
AGCAAGAAGCTGAGTATACCCCAGAATGCTATTTAAAGGTGTCTTTAAGTCATGGCTGGCATTGGCTAAATAGTCATTTTTGATCTGGCTTTCCGCCTGGAGAAGGTTCATATTCTGTTGATTTTTTAATTGCTGGTGTTTAATGGCGTCCTGTATTGCTGCATTAATTTGTTCAAAGGTGACCGGTTCTTGAACAATATCCATACCACCCTTTTTCATAAAATTCACAGCATCAAGAAAGTTATTATCGGCAGAAATTCCAATAATAATGGTATCAGGATATTGATTCAGAATTTTTTCTGTCAGTTCAAGGCCGTTCATCTGTGGCATTTTGATGCCTGTAATTAAAATATCCGCAGGCTGTTCGTTGAACAGTTGTAGAACGTCATGACCCGACAATGCTGTGCGCACATTGAAATCAGGGATGTGCAGTAATTTTTCGATAGATATGATCGTTGCCAGGTGATCATTCACAATAACAATCGTCAGGGGTGATTTTTGTATCATGGGCTTTTCCTCGCTTCAGGCAACGTGAATCCAACCGTGGTTCCATAATGCACACTACTGTTGACAAAAATTTGTCCACCATTTTTTTCCACAAACTCTTTGCACAAAATCAATCCCAGTCCGGTCCCTTTTTCACCATCTGTGCCAGGATTGCTTTTTGCGTTTTGAAGAAGAAATAATTTGTCAATGCTATTCGAATTTATTCCAATACCATTGTCTGACACCGAAACTTCAATAAAATCATCAACTTTTATGGCTTTCAGCGTAATTTTTCCTCCTGAAGGGGTAAACTTCAACGCATTTGAAAGCAGATTTCGAACAATCGTTTTTACCATATTGTCATCAACGTACACTTGCAAATCATCATCGATAATGTCGTTGATAATGTGGATATTTTTACTTTTTTGATGTTCCTGAAACAGGCCCATTGTTTCATTGACCAAGTGTGTCAGGGAAACGTTTGAAGGCTCAAACGGCATATCTATTTGTTGCGTTCTGGACCACTCAAGTAAATTTTCAAATAATTTCACAGCAATCCTCACGGATATCACCATCATTCCGGAAAATTTTTTCAAACGAGCATCATCGTATTTTTCAGCTATCCGAGAAATTATATCTGATGCACCTGCAATGGGCGTAAAAATGCCGCGCATATCGTGGGAAATAATAGAAAAGAATTTATCTTTTGTTGCATTCAGTTTCGCCAGGTCTTTTTTCTGACGTTGTATTGTCAAATGGGTGGTGACGCGGGCCAGAACTTCATCCTGTTGAAAGGGTTTGGTGATATAATCGACACCCCCCACTGAAAACCCCTTTACTTTATCCATTGATTTTGACAGCGCGCTGATAAAAATGACAGGAATATCTTTTGTGCGACGATCTTGTTTCAAGCATTGACACGTCTCGTAACCATTCATGCCTGGCATCATGATATCCAGTAATATTAAATCCGGTCGCCCTCTTTGGGCAATCGTTAAAGCACTTTCACCATCATTCGCAATCAATATTTTAAAGCCAGAATTATAGAGATAGTCGATCAAGACGCTCAAATTGGTTGGTGAATCATCAACAATCATGATTGTCGCTGTTGTTTTTTTGGGTTTATTTTTCAAAAAAGCTCCTGTTAATTTTCTATCATCTCATTTAAAATCTGCCTCACATTTCTAAAATCCAGAATCAAATAAGGCTCACCGGTTCCCAGTACAGCAGTGCCGCGTAACAGGCTATTATCTTTTAAAAATTCGTGAACAAAGGGAACCACCACCATCTTAACTTTATGATAGACCCGATCCACACGACAGGCCATCATATTATTTTGTTCGTCTTCAAGAACAATAATTCTGCCCTTTGCGTAATCAATGGTTGCGTCAGGAACTGACCGGGCGTCCAAAAATAAATCTTCAAGATTGACATAGGGTAATAAATCGCTTCGGTATTCAAAAAAACTTTTCTTGCGATAGGCATGAATATCAATTTTTTCCGAATCCAATATTTCTTTCAGACACTGATATTCAATACCATAGGTCTGATCTCCTGCTTTCACCAAAAGAATATCTTGTGTGCGGTAACCCTCGGTCAAGGGTAGAGAAATCTCCAGCACTGTGCCACGGCCCAATTCAGATTCCAGATGAACCTGCCCACCGTTGGATTCAATGGCTGTCCGAACGACATCCATGCCGACCCCTCGACCGGAAACGTCAGACACCTGGTTTTTTGTTGAAAAACCAGGCGCAAAAATCAAATGAATAATGTCCGACTCACTTAAATGATCCTCTTTTTTGATGAGTCCCTTATGTTCTGCTTTTTTACGAATGATTGAAGGATCAAGCCCTTTGCCATCGTCTTCAATGCGGATGTTCAAATGATCTTCATGTCGTTCTGCGCGAATGGTTAAATTCCCAGTGTCCGGCTTACCTGCTTTTTTTCGATCTTCAGGGGATTCAATACCATGATCCAGTGAATTTCTGACAATATGGACCAGAGGATCGTTCAATGAACGAATCAGCTCTCTATGAATTTCAATTTCCCCTCCGCTGATACTCAGATTTACTTTTTTACCCAGGGTTTCGCTCAAGGATCTCACCATGGGATCCAGGCGATGAAACACATCGTTCAATTGTCGATTGGAGAGATGATTGAGTTGTCTTTCCAATGCGTTGACATGTTTGTCCAGATTGGAATAATTATCGTGTAAATACCGTCGATATCGTGCGGAGATTTGAGTGCCCATCTCTTGAATCAGGTTTTCCAGGGCGTTTCGATCCGCAACAAGATTGCCTGTATTGTTGGTTATTTCCTGAAGTGCGGTGGCCGAGATACGAAGATATTCTTCTTTTTTTTTTGTTTCAACTTTTTCTTTTTGAGGGGACTGTTTTGCTTTGGTTTCATCGGGTTTTCGGGAAAGGTCTGTTGTGTCAGGCGTGCTGATTTCTGTTAATTGAATATTGGCAACAGGCAATAAACATTCATCCCACAGGCGCCGAAAAGCTTCTTCAATAATTTCAGGAGAAATATCACATAAATCATGAATAATGTCCCAACTCAGCAAAAAACCAGGTTTGTTCAACAGTAACGCAAGTTCATTCAAATCAGCACCCAGTTGATCGATATTTAAATAGGAAAAGGCATATTTCCCTTGAATAAGAACTTTTTCAAGGGCTTCAATCGTGTTTCTAACCAGAGGGGTGATATCGGTTTCGTCAATTTTTACCCATTCAATCTGTTGATGGCTTACCGGCAACTGATCGAATTTTTTTGCCGAGTGAATATCATCAAGCAATCGTTCCATCTGATTGCCAATATTCACAATTTCTTTTTGATAGATATCATCATATTCCGTTTGAAAACTTTCTTTGACTTTATTAAGAATCGATTCTAAATCTGAGAAAGTCAATGTGTCGTATTTATTGGCAATTTCTTTGATTTTATTTAAAAAATCAACAAATTTAGAGCTTTCAGGAAGCGATGTATCTCTTGATTGAGCCAGAGCTTCCTGTGTCAACTGAAGGCCTTCAATAATACACTGGGATTCTTCTTTGTTCAGTCCTCTATTGTTTTCCTGCCAGGGTTTGAGATATCCTTCAAATTGATGCAAAAAATGAGACATGGTTTCAAGGCCAACGAATCCGCTGGCCCCTTTGATTGTATGTAAGCATCGAAAAATAGCATTGACACATTTGGGTGAGCATTCTTCAGAACTGAGTCGGTCAATAGCCTCATCTACTAAAGACAGACTATCCTGAATATATTCTTCCATCATCTGATCATTCATCATGTTATTAAGCTCCCTGGAGATTCAACCTCTTGATCGGTGTAAGTTCTCTTTTTATGGGGTTAATGTTTGGCAACTTCTTGTAATTTTTCAATCCAGTACAGTTTTTTCTGGTTTACCTGTTGAATGGCAAGTTCCAGTTGATCAAAAAAAACAGGTTTAAAAAACAGAGCTGAAATATTCAAATTTCTGGCTTGAAACACTGTGGTGCTGCTTTTTTCACCGGTAATAATGATAAATTGGGTTGTTCTTTGACGTTTGATCATTTGTTTGATCATTTCAAAGCCATCGATATGTGGCATGTTCAGATCGGTTAGTACCAGATCTCCCGGTTTTTTGATAAAATGCTGGATGGCACGATATGGATCAGTAAAGGGGGTTACCTCATGTCCCATCGCTTCAACCATACCGGTTAATATTTCAACAGTTTCAAGCTCATCGTCCACAACAAGAACTTGCAAAATAGACTTTTCCATTCAATGGTCTCCTCATTCTAATTCTAAAGTTTGTAAGGTAAACGTAAATATCGAGCCGTTACCCACTTCGCTCGTCACCCATATGTTTCCATTATTTTTGATAGACAGCTCTTTACACAAAATTAATCCCAGTCCTGTACCATGTTCATCGGCGGTTCCTTTTTTCTTATACTTTGACTCAATTTTAAACAATTTTTCCAGTCCATCCTGATCAATGCCAATGCCATCATCACGAACAGAAACATGAACACTGTTATCTTTGGATTCGATAAATATCTGTATATGTCCATCAGGATATGTAAATTTCAATGCATTGGCAATCAGGTTCCTGAGGATGGTATCTGTAATATTTCTATCTGCATAAACAAGGATATTTTTTGGAACATTATGGGTTAATGAAATATTTTTTTGTTTGGCTTTTTCTTTATACAATAGAAGATTACGCTCAATGACCTGTCCAATATCCATTTTGCCAAAGGATACATCAATACCGTTTCGCTGGCATCGACTCCATGTCAGCAAATTTTCTAACAGTTCATATGCATTCTGTGTTGATTTTCTGACAGCGGTTGAAAATTTGATCATTTTGGGGGAATCTTCTTTCATGGCAATTTTGATCAACATATCTGTTGAAATCATCAAGGGATTGAACACACCGCGAAGATCATGGGCAATAATTGAAAAAAAACGATCTTTTGTGGCATTCAGATGATTTAAGGCCACTTGCTGACGTCGAATGGTCAAATGGGTATTGATACGCGCCAGAACTTCTTCATGTTGAAAGGGCTTGGTGATATAATCCACTGCTCCGAGTTTCAAGCCTTTTACCTTGCTTTCTGTTTCAGTCAGTGCGGTCATGAAGATGATGGGGATATTCTGTGCAGAAGGTATGTCCTTGATGTGTTGACAGGTTTCAAAACCATCCATATCCGGCATCATGATATCCAGCAGGATAAGATCAGGCAGGGCAATATTCAATTGTTCCAATGCCTGCTGTCCGTTTTGTGCAATTCGGGTTTCATATCCTTCTTCGGAAAGATGTTGCATCATGACACGGAGGTTGACGAGATTGTCATCAACAATTAATATGGTTTCTTTGGGTTGTA
>PEAL01000364.1 GCA_002753725.1 Deltaproteobacteria bacterium | reverse complement strand
AAAAGATTATATTGCCTTACCTGTGGCTCATGCCATGTCACGATTACCTGAAACAGATGCCATTCTCCTTGCCAGTCTGTTTGAACAGTTAAAGCCTGGTTTGAACATTCAACGCGAAATCCTGGCATACAGTCATGAAATATCAAAACGGGATCATGTCTCCATTTCTGACATATTTGCGAAACAATCGGTTCAAGAACTGGTGTCCAGTGATTTGGATCGGAAACAATGGATTCATGGCATTAGAACATATCTCAAAGCCTTGCGTTATCCTCGATATACAGATATGGAAAAGCAGGTCAATGCGCAGATCGAAATGTTGAAATTAAACGCACAAACCAGACTCATACCACCGCAGTATTTTGAAAGTGAACAGTATGTCTTACACATTGGATTTAAAAATACAGCGGATTTAAAGCAATCACTGGTAGATGTTTTATCAAAAACAGATGCAATTGAAACAATTTTCAGGGAAAAAATATGATCACATTATTGGATTATGGTGCAGGAAATGTCAGAAGTGTCATCAATGCCATTGAGCATTTGGGTGAATCCATTAAAATTGTACAAAAGGGTGAGGATATTCTTGCTGCTGAAAAACTTGTTTTTCCAGGAGTGGGTGCTTTCGGCAGCATGATGGACATTCTTGAGCAAAAAGGATTTGTATTGCCTTTGAAACAATACTTGCAGGAAAACCGGCCTTTTTTGGGAATTTGTCTTGGATTGCATGCATTGTTCGATGGCAGTGAAGAAGCACCCGGCCAGCCAGGATTAGGACTTATTCCAGGAATGGTCAAACGCTTTGATACAGAGCTTTCTGTGCCGCACATTGGATGGAACGGTATTTCATGCCATCAAGCTTCTGTCCTTTGGGATCAGTTTAATGGCAACGAAAAGTTTTACTTCGTGCATTCTTATCATGCGGTTCCTCAAACAGATGATTTCATCCTTTGTACGACAGACTATGATGATGCTTTTACCAGTGGTATTCAAAAAGGAAATGTGATTGCCGTGCAGTTTCACCCCGAAAAAAGTGGCACTGCTGGCCTTTGCATGCTGGACAATTTTTTAAAAGCTCATTCGCAAGCCGCCATGCCTGTTCAATCCATCAAAAAAACATGCCTGGCCAAACGAATCATTGCCTGTCTGGATGTTCGAACCAATGATCAGGGTGATCTTGTGGTGACCAAAGGCGATCAGTACGATGTTCGAGAAAAAGGAACCGTGAGAAATCTGGGAAAACCGGTTGAACTGGCCCGTCGGTATTATCAATCTGGGGCTGATGAAATCACCTTTTTGAATATTACCGGGTTTCGAGATTTTCCTTTGGAAGATATGCCGATGCTGTCGGTTTTAAAGCAAACCTCATTAAATGTGTTTGTTCCTCTGACCATTGGCGGAGGCATTCGCGATTACACGGATGCCAACGGTCAATTTTACAGTGCCCTCGATGTTGCCGCTTCATATTTTCGATCGGGTGCGGACAAGGTGTCCATTGGGAGTGATGCGGTTGACATTGTCGAGGATTATCTAAAAACAGGTAAAAAAACAGGTGCCAGTGCCATTGAAACAATTGCAAGGGTTTACGGCAATCAGGCTGTTGTGATTTCTATTGATCCGCGACGTGTTTATGTTGAATCACCAAATCATGGTGCTCATCATGTGATTCCAACGAAATTTCCCGGACCCAATGGTGAAAATTATTGCTGGTATCAATGCACTGTTAAAGGAGGGCGTGAAGGTCGTGAGGTCGATGCTGTAACGCTTGCACATGTTTGTGAAATGATGGGGGCTGGAGAAATTTTACTGAATTGTATTGATCGGGATGGCACCAACGCCGGATTTGATATTGAATTGATCAATGCTGTCAAACAAGCGGTATCCATTCCAGTGATTGCATCAAGTGGTGCTGGATGTGAAACTCATTTTCTGGAAGTGTTTACACAAACACAGGCTGAATCAGCGTTGGCAGCAGGGATCTTTCATCGAAATGAAGTTCCTGTGACACATGTCAAAAAATTTCTTCGTGAGCATGTGGAAATACGATGGGATGGCCGTATTTCAGATATTGATAAGAAAAAATAGCGCATTCGCTACAAAAGAAGGATGGCATTATGAAAACATCCATATGGATGTCATATGATTTGGGGGTTCGAGGTGACTATGAAGGGCTTTTTACCTGGTTAGATGAACATCATGCAATAGAATGTGGTGACAACCTAGCATTTCTTCAGTTTGACTTTTCATCAACGTTGCTTGAATCTATTCAGGCATCTATCAGAGACGCCGTCAAGATTACCAGAAAAAGCAGAATTTATATGATTTGGCGCGATGAACATTCAAATAAAATGAAAGGACGTTTTATTATTGGGTCAAGAAAAGTTCCACCGTGGACAGGATATGCTGTCGGTAATGAGGATATCGAAGAGGAAGAGATTGAAGAAATTGAGATGATATAAACGATGGAATATGTTTTGGTGGATACTGGAATTTGGTATGCGATGTTCGATCCAAGAGATCAACATCAGTCAAATGTTCAGGAAATATTAGACTATTTTGATTATTGTCATCTTATTCTCCCCTGGCCAACCCTCTATGAGACATTAAGAACAAGAATGGTAAGAAATTACACTGCATTGCTGAGCTTTGAAAAATACTTAAAAAGACCCAATGTTTCATTTTTAGATGATTTTTCTTATCGTGAAGATGCGATGGAGATGGCATTCTTGTCGTCTTTGGCAACAAGACGTCCCTTAAGTATGGTAGATTGTGTTATCCGACTTATTCTTGATGACATCAATATTAAAATCAACTACCTGGCTACATTCAACCAAGGTGATTTTATAGATATTTGTCATAAACGACAGATAGAAATCATGTAACTCATGAGAATGATGGTATACAATATTCGTTATGGTGCTGGCGTGGGCAGGCGATTTCATACGCCACTGCCTTTCAGTGGTTTTTTAAAGCGAACCCATGCGAACCTTGAACGTATTGGTGAGTTTATTAAATCCATGAAACCGGATATTCTTGGCTTGATTGAAGTCGATAGCGGTTCTTACCGATCCAACCGTTATAATCAGGCAGAATCCATTGCCAGTGTATTGAGTCATGAACATGTGTTTGATTCCAAATATTCGCTGGATTCTCTTGTTCAAAAAATTCCACTGTTCAACAAGCAGGGGAATGCGCTTTTGACCAATCAGCCCATTATTGACCAAAAAAGCCATTATTTTAGTCAAGGATTCAAACGCCTGGTCATTGAATTGGAACTGGACGCCCTGTTCGTTTTTTTGGTTCATTTATCCATTAAATATAGGCATCGTCACAATCAGTTAAAAGAGTTGTACACGCTTATCAAAGATGCCAAAAAACCAATCATTGTTGCTGGCGATTTCAATGCTTTTTGGGGGGATGAAGAACTATCGTTGTTTATGGCAGCAGCCGGACTCCAAAGTGTCAATGATGAAGGGATTCCATCCCATCCCAGCCGTGCCCCTCGGCGTCAATTGGATTATATTTTGCATAGCCCTGAAATCATTGTTCGAAATTTTTTTGTTCCTCAAGTTCGTTTTTCAGATCATGTTCCATTGGTGTGTGATTTTGAGGTAGAATCCACCCTGCGTCTTCCTGAAAACACACGAACTGTCAAGCAGGCAAAGGAATTAGATCGGCGTACAGATCTTTACGAATCGGATAATATAAAAGGACGCTTGGCAGCGGAAGTAATCTCAGAGATAAGGAAAAGATTGTGAATTATTCGGTATATCTTAGATCAGAAGCGGAGAGTATTATTATCATTGCAGTCATGCATTGTAGACGACATCCAAAGCAATGGAAACAAAGATTGAAACGTTTTTAGCACAAGTTTAGCACAAAAATTATCATCTTTTTCAAAGGGCATATTCAACCGTTGGATGTTGGATGTGTTCTTTCCAAGAGGATATTCAAAAGGATATTCCTTATGTCATTATTAACAAAACCCTATCAAAGAGCATTAAAACTGGCCAGCCTGGCAGGAAGAGTCGGGACATCGGTTTTAGGCAATCGAACAGCAAACCTTTTTCGTACAGAAGATTCAAAAGAAACTCACACAGCGACCAATCTTATCCGAAATGCCAGGCGAGCGGTTGAGACCTTAGGATCGCTCAAAGGTGGTGCCATGAAAGTCGGACAGATGTTGAGCCTTCATGAAGGTCTTTTTCCACCTGAAATAACAGCTATTTTTAGTACACTCCAAAAAGAAGCCCCGCCCATTGCCTTTGAAGAGATGAATCAGCAGATCAAAAGTGAATTGGGTGAGCGATATCATCTATTTGCATCCATTCATCCAGAACCTTATGCAGCGGCATCTATTGGACAGGTCCATGTCGGTGAATTGCGGGATGGTCGCCATGTGGTTGTAAAAATTCAGTATCCGAAAATTGATCATATCATTCGTGCGGATTTAAAAAATCTTAAAAATGTATTGGGTCGAATATTTGCCATGTTTTCTTCCATTGAATGGGATCCCATTTGGGAAGAACTCAAGGCGCGGTTGCTGGAAGAGCTGGATTATTCCCTTGAGGCCCAAAATATCCGACAAATGAAGAAACTGTATGAAAACATACCTGAAATTATTATTCCCGATGTTATTGAAGACACCAGTTCAACACGTATTTTAACCATGGAACGGGTGGATGGTATTTCACCCAAAATGGCCTGTACAGATATTTATCCGCAGCAGCTTAAAGATCGATGGGGCCAGATACTGTTTGATAATTTGATACGAAGTATTTTTAATCACCGCCTGATCCATGCCGATCCCAATTTTGGTAATTTTGCTTTTAAGACCGAAGGAAACGTTATTTTATATGATTTCGGATGCATGAAGCAGATACCGGACGACATTTATGCAGGGCTGAAATCGATGGCTATAGCAGTATTGGACGATCGGCTTGACAATATTCCTGAGATTCTTATCAACATGGGGGTCCATAAAGGTGAAAAACAGCCGATTCCCCTGGATATGATCGAACCTTATTATCATATGTTCAAAGATGCTTTCCGCAAAACGCCTGAGTATGTTTTTGGAGAAGACCGAAAATTTTATCAAAAACTCATTGAATTGGGAAAAACCAATCTGCCACGATCCAGTGATATTTCAGTTCCCAAGGATATTATATTTATTGATCGAACCGTGGTTGGTACCATTGGTAATCTTAGAAAATTGTTTGCGCGAGGTCCCTGGCGAAATATTATTGAAAAATGGGTCAGGTAATTCGATGAATAGTGGAGTCCTAAAGCTTTAGCTTTGGGAGTTCCTTAGATTTTCAATGCGTTGTTTTTCTGTAACTCCCAAAGCTAAAGCTTTGGGACTC
>PEAL01000363.1 GCA_002753725.1 Deltaproteobacteria bacterium | reverse complement strand
GCCTCGAAAAGAAACATCTTTGTGGTCTGTTACGATAATCTGTATAATATAAATATAAAGGATACTTTCATTAATGGAAACCATACTCATTGTTGATGACAATCCTGAAACTCTTTCAATTCTCAATAAAATTTTGATTAATAAAGGGTACGTTATACGTACTGCATTGACAGTTGACATTGCTTTGAAATCAGCACTGAAATATGTGCCGGATCTTATTTTAATGGATGTATATATGCCTGATACAGATGGTTTTGAAGCATGCAGACAATTCAAAAAAAATAAAATCTTAAAAGATATACCCATTATTTTTATCACCGCAAGAGCAGGACTTCAGGATGTTATCAGGGGATTTAAAGTTGGCGGCGTCGATTATATTACCAAACCTTTTGCCAGCGAAGAAGTGATTGCACGAATTAAAACACATTTGCGTATTCAGCAGGAACAACGGCGATATTATGATCTTGCCAATATTACGACCGAAGGAATAGTCATTCATCATCAAAAAGAAATTATAGAAATCAATGCTTCTGTTGAAAAAATAATGCAATGCCAGCGGGAAGAAGTCATTCATAAACAGTTATCAGATATTTTTTCAAAAAACTTTATTCAAACCATTGATCATTATAAATTACAAAAAAATCAACGACATGAAATTCTTGAAAAACGACCTGATGGCCTTCGACTGATTCTTGAAATGCGTTTATATCCTGTTCAATATATGGGCAAAGATCTTGAAATGATAACCATTCGAGACATCACAGACTCCTGTCACTTAAAAAAGCGGAATCTTTCATTGAAAACTTCAATTGTATCAGGACAGCGCCTGGGGGAAATGGTTGGAAAAAGTAATGTCATGAAAAAATTATTCTCTCAGATTATAGACCTTGCTGATTACGATGAAACTGTCATGATTACCGGGGAAACAGGCACAGGGAAAGAACTTGCAGCAAAAAATATACATAAGCTGAGTGAATTGTCAGACAAGCCCTTCATTATTGTTAACTGTGCTGCAATTCCGGAATCGCTGTTTGAAAGCTCTTTTTTTGGACATTTAAAAGGGGCTTTCACCAATGCAACTGATAGTAAAAAAGGTTTCTTAGAACAGGCCAATGGCGGTATTCTGTTTTTGGATGAAGTTGCCGAGCTTTCCCTTTCCATGCAGGCAAAACTACTTCGGGTTATGGAAACAGGCGAATATGCACCATTGGGCGGTAAAACACGATATGGGGATATACGTTTTCTATCTGCCACCAATAAAAAACCTTCACAGTTGGTATCTGATAACCTCATGAGAGAAGACTTTTATCACCGGCTGAATGTGTTGTCGCTTGAAATCCCACCGCTTAGAAAACGAAAACAAGATATTGGTTTGTTGATAAATGAATTTATTGAAAGAAATCGTTCAAAAAAAATGTCAGGTCGCAGCATTCCTGACCATGTTATTGAGCAGATGATGGCATACCATTGGCCAGGAAATATTCGTGAACTGTTTAATGAATTACGAAAATTTCTCTATACCGGAAAAATGATTAATATAGATTATTCAGAAAATTCTGTTGAAACAACATCCTTACCTTTTGCAAAAGATGGACTGACTTTAAAAGATGCGGTTTCACAATTTGAGCAATATTATATAGATCGCGCACTTGCTTTAAATAATGGTGCCAGAAAGAAAACAGCAGAAATGCTGGATATTACACCTCGCACATTATACAATAAGGTAGGAAACACGGCTGTAAAAAAAATCAAAAAGTGAAGCAAATTGAGTATTCGCTTTTTTTGTATACATACCATGATGAATAAAATTTTTAAGAACTATATTTTGTTGAAAGTTATTACTATACTGGCTCTTTTATTACCTGCCATTGCTCAATCATCCGAGCAAGACAGATCAAAAAGAATTTTAGTCTTATATTCATTCAATCAATATATGATGTCTAATCGTCTGATAGAGCAAGGCATCCGCGAGACGCTAAAACAAAGAATACAAAACACTGTCGAATTATTTTCTGAATACATGGAGAGAAATAGATTTCCAGGTGAAGGTGCGCTTCAGATGCTCCATCAGTTCTATCTATATAAGCACCGAAATCGCAAGTTCGATCTGATTATTGCGGTAATGCCGCCAGCTTTAGATTTTATGATTAACAATGGAGATGACCTTTTTCCCAATACGCCGGTTGTATTTTGCACTGTGCATAATCGAGAAGTCCAAAAAAGGGTCTTAAAAACAAACATCACTGGCGTTACAAAATCCTATAATTTCAAAGATTCCCTGAAAGCCGCTTTAACACTTCAACCCAAAACGCAGAGCGTGTTGGTGATTTCTGATGCAAGTCTGCCACACACTCGTGAGATGACTAAATTTGTGCGTCAAACATTTGAAGAATTTGAATCCCAATTTGAATTGAATTATATCAGTCCTTCCACAGTGGAAGAATTGTGCCAAAATGTTGGTCGACTATCCCGACACACGATTATTTTCTATGTCAATTCCCTTGTAAAGGATACAAATGGACGAAATTTAACCCCCCTGGATGGATTGATTGAAATGTCGAAGGTGGCAAAGCAACCGATCTATGGGGTATTTGATACATATATCGGGAAAGGCATTGTAGGTGGTTTATTGAGCAGCTATAAAGCTCAGGGGGAAGAAGCAGTCAAAACAGGAATTCGCATTTTAAATGGAGAAAGACCAGAGAATATTCCTGTCACCACAAAAAATTCAAATATCTACATGTTCGATTGGATACAACTCAATCAATATCATCTTTCAGAAAAACGTCTGCCAACTGGCAGTACGATCATCAATAAATCACCATCAGTCTGGGAAATGTACAAATCATGGATCATAACCGGTGTGGTCGTCGTATTTTCAGAATCACTGTTGATTGTATTGTTGCTTTTTCAACGCTTAATACGTCGGAAAACCGAAAAAGAGCTTCGGAAATACCGCGAACATCTTGAGGATTTGGTAAAAGAACGTACTGAAGCATTAACCGAATCCAATAAAGAATTGGAATATGCAAAAGAAAAAGCTGAAACAGCAAACAAGGCAAAAAGCATCTTCCTTGCAAACATGAGTCATGAACTAAGAACCCCAATGAATGCTATCCTCGGGTTTTCCCAATTGATGCATCATGATCGTACAATCAGTCAGGGACATCAAGAGTATCTTTCCGTTATCCAACGCAGTGGAGAACACTTATTGATGCTCATCAACGAAGTATTGGATATGTCGAAAATCGAAGCGGGCAAAATAACACTGTCTGAAAAAGATTTTGATTTTTATAAATTTTTTGATCATCTCGAAAATATGTTCAGGATGAATGCAGATAAAAAATCGTTATCGCTTATTCTTGAAAAAAATAATGATATTCCTCAATATATTCGGACCGACGAGGTAAAGTTGAGGCAGGTGTTGGTAAATTTGGTCGCTAACGCAATCAAATTCACACAGGAAGGAAGCGTTACGATCCGTGTTCAGGTCAGTGAAAGTGATAATGAATCTTTAGAAAAAATTCTGTATTTCGAAATAGAGGATACGGGTTATGGCATTTCTCCAAAAGAACTTCCTGACATATTTAAACCGTTTGTTCAGACTGATAGTGGTCGTCAATCCCATGAAGGAACAGGTCTTGGTCTTCCTATCAGCCAGAAATTTATCCAACTTATGGGCGGCGATATCAGGGTCAGCAGCGCGCTCGGAAAAGGAACCAGGTTCGCATTTGATGTTCGGATTTATGAGACAACCGCTCAACATGTCAGAAATGAATATAATTTTCGGAGACCGTTTTCAGTCCCTCCTGATCAAACCGGATACAAACTTTTAATTGTGGATGATATCCCTGACAGCCGAATGTTACTTGTGAAGGTACTCGAACCATATGGGTTTAAATTACGTGTCGCCGCAAATGGTAAAGAGGCTGTTGATATCTGGCAAGATTGGCGTCCGCACTTGATATGGATGGATATCCATATGCCGGTTATGGATGGGAATGTGGCTATAAAAACGATACGCAGAATGGAAACTTCCGGTGATGAAAAAATTAGAACCATCATAATTGCTCAGACAGCAAGTTCATTTGAAGAAGAACGCGAAATAATTATTGCGTCTGGTTGCGATGATTTTTTGAAAAAACCCTATAAGGAATCAGACATTTTTGAATTGATGCAGAAATATCTCGGCATTCGTTTTATTTATGAAGATATGGAAACAGAAGAGACAATGTATCCAATGAAAGACAGGAAAATTGAATTAACGCGGGAAAGTTTTTCCGGAATTTCCAAAGATTTATTAAAAAAGCTGAAAAATGCGGCAATTGTAGCCATCATGGAAGAAGTCAAAGGACTGATTGAAAAGATACGTGACACCCATCCTGAACTGGCGCATCTGTTTACAGATATGGCAAATGATTTCGACTATGAAAAGATTGTTCATATTATTGAAAAATATACTGATTGATTAAATGCAGATGAAGTCGAAAGACATAATAGCATTAATTGAACAGCAACTTTTCAAGACATTCAAAGTCAAATTGCCTTACACACTTCATTAAAACTGACGCCACACGCGGATGTCTTTTTTTAATTATATCAATAAAGGCTTTTGTTGAATTTATATCCAACATGTCGAGAGACCTTTTTAATTCTATTCGATACTGTTCAGGCATATCTTTTAAGATGCCTGTCAATTCTTCGCGGATTAACTCTGATTTTTCCATTTCTGGTTTATCATCAACGAGTATTAATCTACCCCTGCTATATTTCAATTTATCATGATGTTCAGTTATTGGGTGTTCTGATATAAATAGTTTCTTATTTTTAATAATATCTTCGTTACCGGGGTCAAAACTGATTGTCAAATTAAATGTGGATCCCTTTTCAGGTATACTTTGTACGTGAATAATCCCGCCCATTAACTCTATCAGTTGTTTGGAAATAGATAAGCCCAGACCCGTTCCACCATATTTTCGAGTTGTTGATGTATTTGCCTGGCTGAACCTATCAAATATGGCTTGAATGTTATTTTCAGGAATTCCTATGCCGGTATCAATGACAGAAATCAGATACCTGATTTTTTTATCTGATCGCTCAGAACCTGAAACCCTGACAGCAACACCTCCTTCATGCGTAAACTTGATTGCGTTACCAATAAGGTTTACCAGGATCTGTCTTAGTCTTACCGGGTCACCTTTGACATAGCGTGAAAGTGTTTCATCTTTTTCAAATTTCAAATACAGTTTTTTTTGTTGTACTTGAACAGTAAAGGTATGAATAATAGATTGAATCAAGTCAAAAATATCAAAATCAATGATTTCAAGTTCAATTTTACCGGCTTCAATTTTTGAAATATCCAGCAT
>PEAL01000362.1 GCA_002753725.1 Deltaproteobacteria bacterium | reverse complement strand
GATACGGGAACATGGTCTTAATCGCGTGGTTGTGGCCTCATGTACACCCAGAACCCATGCCCCCCTGTTTCAAGATACCATTCGAGATGCCGGTCTGAACAAATACTTGTTTGAATTGGCTGATATTCGAGAACAATGTTCCTGGTGTCACATGGGACAAAAAGAAGAAGCCACAAAAAAAGCCATTAATATTGTCAAGATGACAGTGGCTAAAACACGCTATTTTGAGCCGGTTCAAACGGATTCTGTTGATGTCACCCCATCAGCGATGATTATTGGTGCTGGTATTGCTGGCATGACCACAGCACTGTCTATTGCGGATCAAGGCTTTAAAGCATACCTTGTTGAAAAAGAATCTGACATTGGCGGATTGACGCGAAATGTCTATCAAACCCTTGATCAAAGTGATGTTCAAGAATTTCTCAACATGACCATTCAAAAGGTTAACGCTAATTCCAATATTACTCTGTACACTAACGCTCAGGTGGAAAAGACAGACGGATTTGTGGGTAATTTTGTCACCACCCTGACCAATGGCGAATCTTTTAAACATGGTGCGATTATTGTCTGCACCGGAGGACACGAATACACGCCAACGGAATACGAATATGGAAAGAGCGACTGCATTATCACACAGCGTGATATTGAAAAACAGATTCATACCAGCGGCCCAAAATCAGGTGCGCATTATGTAATGATCCAATGCGTTGGATCTCGTGAAGAACCCAATAATTTCTGCTCTCGGGTGTGTTGCCAGGATGCCATTAAAAACGCTATTTTAATCAAAGAAAAAACACCGAATGCCCAGGTGACAATCCTGTACCGCGATATCCGAACCTATGGCCTTCGGGAAGATTTCTACCGAAAAGCGCGTGAGTTGGGTATTTTATTTGTCCGCTTT
The DNA here is from genome assembly GCA_002753725.1 of Deltaproteobacteria bacterium. GTDB lineage: Bacteria > Desulfobacterota > Desulfobacteria > Desulfobacterales > Magnetomoraceae > Magnetomorum. The sequence continues at coordinate 4,466 of PEAL01000362.1, read as the reverse complement.
ACTGTCGGTCAAAAACCGGAAGTCTCTGTCAATGGTGATACTGTTGAGGTATCCACGCATGATTATATGCTGGATCAAAAAATTCTACTAAAAGCCGACTACCTGGTGTTATCAGCGGGTCTGAGACCTCATGAAACAACGCCACAAGTGGGTGGCCTGTATAAACTAACCCGTAATATGGATGGTTTCTTTTTGGAAGCTCATGTCAAGCTAAGACCCGTAGATTTTCCCACTGAAGGCATTTACATCGCCGGCCTGGCTCATGCGCCCAAAAATATAGATGAAACCATCAGTCAGGCTTTAGCTGCGGCGGGTCGAGCAGGTGTGTTGTTATCCCATGACAAACTTGGCGTTTCAGGCATTATATCCAAACACAATCGTGATATTTGTATGTCTTGTCTGGCCTGTTTCCGGGTGTGTCCGTTTGGTTCACCTTATATTGATGAAGATGGCAAAGTCAGTCATAATGAGGTAAAATGTACAGGATGCGGTATTTGTGCGGGCATCTGTCCGGCCAAGGCCTTTCAGGTGAACAGTTTCAAGGACAATCAAATTCATGCGATGATCGATGCCATGACAGATGAACTGGATATGGCAGCTTAACACTATCAGGAGTGCAAAAATGATATTTTTGCACTCTGTTCAAGGTTTTAAAATGTTAGATAAGAAACGCCTGGACGGATTTGTTGGATATGAATATTGCCGCTCAAAATTTTTATTCTAAACGATATCAAGAAATTGATGAAACTCCAGTAGAGTTTTTACCTGCTTTGTTTCAGATCGTTAATGCATTTAGAGAAAGTGTGATGCTCAAACCTGCTGAAGAAAGTTTTAAGCAAGGATGGAAAGAAGCATTAAGAGGAATGGATGAATAACGAAAATGATAAATTTGAAATTTATTATAATAAAGACATAGAAAATGGATTTTAACTAAAATAGGAATTTATATGATTCAGGAGAAACTATGAGTCCAAAAACAAAAACCGAAGAAAATGAGCGCATTCCCATAGAAACGCCGCAGCCCATTCCGCCAGACTGGACGCCCAATGTTTTGGCATTTGCCTGCCATTACTGCGCTTTTGCAGCAGCCGATCTGGCAGGCGTGATGCGGCTTTCTTATGAGCCGAATGTCAAAATTATCCGGTTGCCCTGCACAGGAAAACTGGATCATTCATATGTTTTAAGAGCTTTTGAGCGCGGGGTTGATGGTCTTTTTGTTGCTGGCTGACTGGAGGGCCAATGCCATTTCCTGGAAGGAAATACCAATGCGAAATCAAGAATACACTATTTGAAAACCCTTTTGCCCAAAGTCAATATTGATCCCGAACGATTGGAAATGTTTAATCTTTCCGCAGCAATGGGCCCCAGATGGGCAGAAATTTGCACGGAATTTACTAAAAAAATTGAAAAAATGGGGCCATCGCCAATCTGGCATGCGCTTAAGCGGAAGAACAAAAAAAAGGAGTAGATCACAAATGATTGTGGGTCAACAAAAACCGCTGGAAGAAATTTGGGATATGATCAAAGACCATTCTCGTGTATTGGTCTTTGGTTGTAATACGTGTGTGGCGGTCTGTCAGCAAGGCGGCAATAAAGAGGCAGAAATTATCGCATCCTTGCTCAGAATGAAAGCCACGCAAGAAGGTCTGGATATTGAAATCAAGGATGGCGGCATTGAACGTCAATGTGAACATGAATTCTTTGAGTCCGCAACCAAAAGCCTGGAATGGGCTGATGCTGTTGTCTCAACAGCTTGCGGCATTGGTGTTCAGTTTTTAGCAGAAAAATATGAATCCTTGCCAGTATATCCGGGATTAAATACTACATTTTTAGGCGCTGTAGAAAAATTCGGTGTATATACTGAGCGATGTCAGGCCTGTGGACAATGTGTTTTGGGTCTGACCGGTGGTATTTGCCCCATTGCCCGATGTGCCAAACGATTGATGAACGGGCCATGTGGCGGATCGACACGGGGAAAATGCGAAATCAACAAAGACCTGGATTGCGCATGGCAATTGATCATAGACCGACTCAAAGCGATGGACAAGATGGACAATTATGAAAAAATAATTCCCGTCAAAGATTGGTCTTCGGATCGTGCCGGTGGTCCACGAAAATTTGTCAGGGAGGATATACAGGTATGAGTGTGAAAACCCCAAGCAAACTGGAAAAAATACTCGCATCCGGACAACTGGCCGTGACATCTGAATGCGGCCCGCCGCGTGGTAGTGATCCGGAGGATATTACCCGAAAAGCTGAACTTATCAAAAATCATGTTGATGCCATCAATATCACAGACAATCAAACTTCTGTTACGCGCATGTGCAGTCTGGCCGCCTGTATTCGTTTGAAACTCATGGGCCTGGAACCGGTCCTTCAAATGGTCACCCGTGATCGTAACCGGATTGCTATTCAAAGTGATATTCTGGGTGCAGCATCTTTTGATATCAACAATATGTTATGTCTGTCTGGCGATCACCAGAGTTTTGGCGATTGCAAACTCGGCCAAAACGTTCATGACCTTGATTCCATTCAACTCATTCAGACCGTTCGCATGATGCGTGATGAGGCAAAATTTTTAGGTGGTGATGACATAAAATGTCCGCCAAAAATGTTTGTTGGTGCAGCAGCCAATCCTTTTGCTGATCCATTTGAAATTCGTGTCCCTCGGTTGGCCAAAAAAATTGCAGCAGGTGTAGAATTTATCCAAACCCAGTGCATCTATAATCTGGATAAATTTGAAAAATGGATGGAAGGCGTGCGTGAGCGAGGACTTCATGAAAAAGTTCATATTCTGGCTGGCCTGACCCCCATGAAATCTGCTGGCATGGCCCGATACATGAAAAACCGTGTGCCGGGTATGGATGTTCCCGAAGAACTTGTCAAGCGATTGGCTGGTGTACCCAAAGAAAAGCAGGCTCAGGAAGGCATTGATATTTGCATTGAATCCATCCAACGCCTGAAATCCGTTGATGGCGTTCATGGATTTCATGTCATGGCCATTGAATGGGAAGAAAAGGTTCCGGAAATTGTTGAACGTGCGGGACTTTATCCCCGCCCAACCATAGATAAATAAAAAAGGGGGCCTGAATGAAAACCTTTCAAAATCTGGTTGAAGAAGTCCACAAGCCAGGATATTGTCATCATTGTGGCGGATGTGTAACCTTTTGTACAGCTATTAATTATGGTGCTCTGGAACAAAATGATCAAGGGACACCACAATTCAGTGATCAATCTAAATGTATTGAATGCGGTTTGTGTTACACCATCTGCCCTGAAATTGATGAATTGGAATTGGATACCCAAAATCTCGTTTCCTGGGTACCGCCCATTGGGAGGGTATTGGAAACGCATATTGCGCGAGCCATTGACCCGAATATTTTAGACCGTGCGACGGATGGTGGTGTTGTCACAGGTATTTTGCTTCAGTTACTTGACAGGGGACATATTGATGGTGCCATTGTCACCCATCAAACCGGTCCTTTTATGCGTGAACCCTGTTTGGCCACAACCGCCGATGAAATCAAAGCGGCAGCCGGATTTTATTTTGACTCCTCACACGGTATGAAACATCTGGGTAAAGATTATTCCACATATTCGCCATCGGTCCAGGAGTTTCGTCCAATGATTCAAAAAGGTCTTCGACGGGTTGCGATGGTTGGAACCCCTTGTCAAATCAAAGCCATCCGAAGAATGGAGGCCTTGAGTATTGTGCCATCAGATACAATCAAATATACTCTGGGGTTGTTTTGTTCTGGTAATTTTATGTTTGGTGAAGCGGAACGAAAAAAGATTGAAGACATGGCTGGTTTTGCATGGGAAGACATGAAAAAGGTCAATGTTAAAGAAAATCTGATAATTCATTTAAAATCTGGAAAAATGATTACGTTGCCACTCAATGAATTTGATTTTATGAAACGGTATGCCTGTCAGTTTTGTTCTGATTATTCCGCGGAATTTGCTGATATTTCATTTGGTGGTATTGGAGCGGATGAAGGATGGACAACGGTAATCACCCGAACGCCATCCGGTCGAAAAATCTTTGCTGATGCCAGAAAAAAAACCATTGAAGTGCTTGATGATGCTTCTCATGAACAAGAAAATGCCGCATTAAAAATAATCACTCAAAAAACACAAAGCAAACAAGCCCAGGCAAAACTGCGTCGGGATAACATCAAACACTAGATAAAAGAAGGAGTGCAATCTTTTTTTTGTACTCCTTTTATTAAGGAATACTCGAAAAATAAGTTCCCCATTTTCGATTGGAGTCCCAAGCTTTAGCTTTGGGAGTTACAGAAAAACAACGCATTGAAATTCTTAGGAATTCCCAAAGCTAAAGCTTTGGGACTCCACCCAAGGGACTTCAAATGGGGAACTTATTTTTATAGCATTCCTAAACAAAATTATATTGGCATTTTTAAATAATCGATCAAAAAAATGGAGAATCACATGGCAAATCGTAAACC
>PEAL01000361.1 GCA_002753725.1 Deltaproteobacteria bacterium | reverse complement strand
TTGCACGGCTACTTATTATTCAAATGAGGGCCATATTTCGATTGTCCCCAATCATTTTTCTGATTTTATTGAAACGCTTATTGCTAATTGAACTTCTTACCGCATTTCTTTGTTCCGGCTTTAAATGTCTAAAAAGACTCAAGTCGGACCGACAATTCCAGCTTATTCTCATATTTTTTTCTTTTTAAGGTTTTAAATTTCTTAAGATTTTATATGTTCACTTAAAATTCCTCTTGAAAAAACTCAAAAGGGATTTATCTTTAAGGTTTACCAAAAATTTTGGATCATATCCATAATTCTGCGAGGCGAAACCTCCCGAGGACAAGATTACAAAAAATAAGGAGAAAAGATTGACATGACTCAACAAATGCAAACGTTAGATGGCAATACAGCCGCAGCCCATGTTGCTTATGGGATGAGCGATGTTGCCACCATTTATCCGATTACCCCATCATCTCCCATTGGTGAAATTGCCGATGAGTGGGCAGCGTCTGGACGAAAAAATATTTTTGATCAGACTTTGATGGTTCGCCAGTTGCAATCAGAAGCAGGCGCTGCGGCTTCTGTGCATGGTTCATTAGCTTCTGGCGCTCTGACAACAACCTTTACAGCTTCACAAGGCCTGCTGTTGATGATACCCAATATGTATAAAATTGCAGGCGAATTGTTGCCAGGAGTGCTTCATGTGACAGCACGAGCCATTGCAACCCACGCACTTTCAATTTTTGGGGATCATCAGGATGTAATGGCTGTAAGAGAAACCGGGTTTGCATTGCTATGCTCAGCTTCTATACAGGAGGTCATGGATCTTGGCTTAGTGGCGCATTTGGCGGCTATTGAAGGAAGCGTTCCTTTTGTGCATTTTTTTGATGGATTTCGAACGTCCCATGAATATCAAAAAATCAAAATGATTGATTATAAAGATATGGCTGCACTGGTTAATATGGATAAAGTGGCTGAATTCAGAGCCCGTGCCGCCAATCCAGAACGACCAGAGCTGAGAGGCACAGCTCAAAATCCAGATGTTTATTTTCAAGGTGTTGAAGCCTCTAATCTGTATTACAATCAATTACCTGAGATTGTAAAAACCTGCATGAAAAAGGTATCTGACTTAACCGGCAGAACTTACAACCTGTTTGATTATGTAGGAGCAAAGGATGCCCAACATATTATTGTTTCAATGGGATCCTCCAATGAAACCATCGAAGAAACAGTCTCTTATCTGGCAGATAAAGGGGAGTCGGTCGGCCTTGTCAAAGTTCGTCTGTATCGTCCCTTTGCGACACAAGACTTTTTGAATGTCGTTCCAAAAACCGCAAAATGCATTACGGTTCTGGATCGAACAAAAGAACCTGGCGCATTGGGAGATCCATTGTATCTGGATGTTTGTTCAACCTATTTTGAAAATCGTGATAGCATCGGTACACTTCCAAAAATATTGGGAGGGCGTTACGGCCTGGGATCAAAAGAATTTACACCAGCGATGGTCAAAGCGGTGTTTGATAACATGAATGCCAACACCCCTAAAAATCATTTTACCGTGGGCATTGTTGATGATGTCACCAACACATCTCTTTCTGTCGGTGATCCTATCGATGTTGCCCCTGAAGGTACTGTGAGCTGCAAGTTTTGGGGATTGGGTGCTGATGGCACTGTGGGAGCCAACAAAAGTGCTATTAAAATCATTGGTGATAACACGGATTTATATGCACAGGCCTATTTTGCATATGATTCTAAAAAATCCGGTGGCGTGACCATTTCTCATTTACGATTTGGCAAGAACCCTATTCAATCCACCTATCAGATTAACACAGCAGATTACATTGCCTGCCACAATCCCAGTTATGTTGAAATTTACGATATTCTTGATGGTATTAAACCTGGCGGAACATTTGTTTTGAATTGTGCCTGGTCGGTGAGCGACATGGAAAAAACGTTGCCAGCTTATATCCGTCGCACCATTGCTGAGAAAAAAATTAATTTTTATATCATTGATGCTGTCACAATTGCTCAATCCGTTGGTTTGGGTGGTAGAATCAACATGATTATGCAAACAGCCTTTTTTAAACTGGCCAACATTATTCCAGTGGATGATGCCGTTGCCTATCTGAAAAAAGAAATCAACAAATTGTTCGGTAAAAAAGGCGATCATATTGTCAATATGAATGTCAACGGCGTTGATAAAACCCTGGATCACTTAATTAAAGTCGATTATCCGCAATCCTGGGCCAATGCTGCGGATCAATCTATATCAGAAAAAGATGAACCAGATTTTGTCAAGAATGTCATGCGTCCAATGCTTGCCCAGGAAGGTGATAAACTCCCGGTGAGTGCTTTCACCCCGGATGGCCTTTTTCCAGTGGGAACCACCCGGTATGAAAAACGAGGGGTTGCGATCAATGTTCCAGAATGGGCGATGGATAATTGTATTCAGTGTAATCAATGTGCGATGGTTTGTCCCCATGCCGCCATTAGACCCGTTCTTCTCACAGATGATGAACTGAACAATGCACCAGAGGGATTTGAAGCCAAACCTGCACTGGGTAAAGAGTTGAAAGGCTACCATTTCAAAATTCAGGTCAGTACTTTGGATTGTTTAGGATGCGGCAATTGTGCAGACATTTGTCCGGCTAAAAAACCTGCCCTTGTTATGAAACCATTGAATACACAAATACAAACACAAGTATCGTTTCATGAATACAGTGAAACCATTCCATTACGTGAACATCTGAGCAAACGCAATTCAGTCAAGGGAAGCCAGTTCTATCAACCCCTGCTTGAGTATTCTGGTGCCTGCGCCGGATGTGGAGAAACACCATATACCAAACTGTTAACCCAATTGTTTGGTGAACGAATGGTGATTGGCAATGCGACGGGATGTTCATCGATTTGGGGTGGATCAGCGCCTTCGGTGCCTTATTGCAAAAATAAAGATGGTTTTGGTCCCACATGGGGAAATTCCTTGTTCGAAGATGCCGCTGAATTTACCTATGGTATGTTTCTGGGAGCCCTTCATCAAAGAAACCGACTGACCGATTTGGCCCATCAGGCATTGAACGAAAACTTTTCTGAAACAGTCAATACTGCTTTACAGGGATGGATTGACAACAAAAAAGATCCAGAACTTTCTCGTAAATATGGTGATGAACTCAAAACGTTACTTCCGGAATACTCTGATAATGCTATTGTCAGTGAAATGATTGCAAAGTCAAAATTGTTTACCAAAAAGTCATACTGGGTGTTTGTGGGAGATGGCGCGGCCTATGATATTGGATTTGGTGGCATTGATCATGTGATGGCATCTGGTGAAGATGTCAATGTAATTATTTACGATACAGAAGTCTATTCAAATACCGGTGGACAATCCTCTAAAGCCACGCCCACAGGTTCTGTTGCTAAATTTGCAGCATCTGGCAAGAAAACCGGTAAAAAAGATATGGGCGCCATTTTCCGCACATATGAATATGTTTATATTGCTCAGGTATCAATGGGAGCGAACAAACAGCAAGTACTCAAAGCTTTTACTGAAGCTGAATCCTATGATGGCCCATCGTTGATTATGTGTTATGCACCCTGTATCAATCATGGTATCAAAAAAGGCATGGGGAAAAGTCAGGAAGAATCTCGCCTGGCTGTTGAATGCGGTTATTGGCCACTGTATCGCTTCAATCCACAACTCAAGGCAGAGGGCAAAAATCCACTGATTCTGGAATCAAAAACACCTGATGGCACGTTGCGTGACTTTATTGCGGGTGAAGTTCGATATGCATCGCTTCAGAAATCATTCCCAAAAGAAGCTGAACGCCTTCATGCACAGCTGGAAAAAGAAGTGCTTGATCGCTATCAAACATTAAAATGTATGGCTGAAATGCCATCCTGTTGTTCAACAGAATAATATTTTTTCTCTGATTTTTCGAAGATAACCTAAAAATTGCAAGCGACATGTTCAACATGGCGCTTGCAATTTTTTAATAATATCCAAAAAGATCAGAGGAATAATTGATAATGTGCATGAACCCAATATCCTTTCAACCTTATGGTATCTTCAAGAACCCATATATTCAATCCATACTTGCTTCAAAACGTCCTGGAGGACATTTTTCAGGATTGCTTCAAACAGTATGTCAAACGATTGTGCTGACATGCGAAAATAACGAAAAACTTTTAACCAGTTATTTTTTACAGCCGCCCAACATTGAAAAAGGATGTGTTATTCTGCTTCATGGATGGGAAGGTAGCTCAGAATCAAGGTATATCAGAGAGGCAACACGAAACTTGTTTTACCAGGGGTATTCCATTTTTCGTTTAAATTTACGAGATCATGGTGCAACCTATCATTTAAATGAGGGCTTATTTTTTGGGACGCTTTTTGATGAAGTTTTTCAAGCAGTCACCCAGATTGCGAGTATGGCCAAAGGAAAACCAGTCTTTCTTGTGGGGTATTCTTTAGGCGCAAATTTTGCTCTTCGGATTGCTCGTCAACATTCAAAAAATCCCATTCAAGGACTAAAAAACGTTCTTGCCATCGGTCCTCCTCTCAATCCGGATGTATCCACCGACAAAATCGATCAGATTCCATTGTTCAGATATTCTTTTCTCAAAAAATGGTTGCGGTCTTTGAAGAGAAAACAACAATTATTTCCGCATTTATACTCCTTTGATAAAATTTTTCACCTGAAAACGATCCGGGAAGTAACAGAAGTCTTACTTGAAAAACATACACACTTCAAAAGTGCAAAGGAGTATTTTCTGTGTTATACCCTTCTCGGCGATGCCTTGAAGGACTTGCGCGTTCCCACCACCATTATTACTGCGGCTGACGACCCCATTATACCTGTCGCCGATTTTTATGAATTGGTTCCCAACGATAATATCCGGTTGATCATTCATCAATATGGCGGACATATTGGTTTTATTGAAGGGTTTCGGCTGAAAAGCTGGCTTGATCGGTTTATGCAATATTTTTTGGTTTCTTGAGCGTTTTAAACTCTCCAATCCAGCCAAATTCTTTTTTTGAACTTTATAGATTTATTTGCAATTAATCGCTGAAAGCGCGGATTAATATAGCCCAGGGCAACGCTCACAGCATAGGCGAATCAGGACAATAACGGATTTTGAATTGTTGCAGGATGTACTTGGTGATGCACAATGGACCAACAAACGCAGATTGAATGATAAAAAACCAATTGACTTTATTGAATATTTCTCATAAATAAACATTTTACTAAAAAATGAGCCGCATGATTTGATGGGTGATGGCTGTGAATATTTAATCAATAAGTTCAGAACTTCTGACATAGCGTAAAATGAAATGAGAATTTTTGTCAATTTTCTCATTTATTTCTACAACAGTAACAAATTGTATGTTTTACACATACAAACACAGATCAAATTCAGGACTC
>PEAL01000360.1 GCA_002753725.1 Deltaproteobacteria bacterium | reverse complement strand
TAAAACCGAAACCAAATATCCGGGAACCGATTTGCAACTTGTTTATGAGTTGGTGACCCAAAACCGGTCAAAATGATGACTTCTGTGTCATCGAATCTTCCCAGAGATCAAGAGTTCTGAAATTGTATGTCCAAAAAATTATGTAAAAAAAGTGTAAAAATTCCGAGGTCTGAATTCAGGAGGAAAAATGTTGCTGTAAATAAAAATAGAAAATAATTATTGGAAAGGGTGTGAAATGTGAGCTACATAATGTTACAATGATTAATAACCCGTGGCAGATGACTTTTTTAATTTATGCGAAAGCTCTATTGGAAAGGGTGTGAAATGTGAGAGGTATCATCTGATAGATTTTAATTATCAGAGACCTTATATGGGAATGCGCCCTATACCAACCCGAGTCTAATTTAAAGCATCGACTTTTTGGGAATGCGTCCTTTAATCACTGTCTTGATTGACAATCCCTGCTACTCAGGATATTATCCATAAAATTTTTCATAGGAGGGATAAACAGCATGATTTCGCAATATAAATATGACGTATTTATCGCCTATGCTGAACCGGACATCAAGCAAGCGTCACTGCTTTCCGAACGATTGGGCAATGCTGGTGTAAAAGTCTTTTTTGATCAATGGGAGATAGAATCATCTGGCTCCCGATCCGAATTAATCGAAGCAGGATTGACGTTTTCAAGAAAGTTGGTGATGATCTTGTCACCTGACTTTTTTGAAGATTCAAGCTGTTTATCTCTGTTGACAGCCTTTAAAAAACACCATGGAGATCTTATCCAAAAAGATCGCCTGTTGATTCCAGCCCTATTCAAAGATACCACTATTCCAGATGCTTTTGAAAATCTGATCATAGTTGATTTCCGAGAAAAAGCAGATTTTGAATTGAAAATTCGCCAATTGATCGAAGCAATGGATTTGCCAGACCTGATGTACCACGCAACACGTAGATCTGAATCTGCAAAAACAAAAAACGATGCGCTTATTTTTGATACGCTCGGCAGTCGTTTGAAAGGGTTTATGGCTGAGGTATCAGAGGTCTATTCATTATTGAATTTTGATGTATATACAGACCAGCGCATCGAGGGCTTACCAAACAGCTTTACAATTAAGCGTGAAGTTTCAGGCATTGGCGGTTTTATGATCAGTGCTGTGGTGGTGTGCCATGCAAGAATGACAGCCCAGGAATTTACTTATCTGGTGGATAAAAAAGCTGACATTCAAAAGGATTTCACGGATTTCAAATGGATTTCTGTCACAGCGATGGGATATGATGGTACTTTAAGAGAAGACCTTGAAAAAGACACCTTTTCCTGCACGACCTACTCAGAATTACTTCTCACATTAATTCCACTGATTGATTATGAACGCAAACGAATTGATGTTTGTAAGGCATGGATTGTTGATAAATGGGAAGGCAAAGATCTTTTTATTCGGCCCAACCTGGAAACAGATACGATTTTTGAAAAGCAACAGGCATTGGCTTATTTCTCACGATGGCTGGGAACAGATAAAGATAATATCCTTATTGTTTTGGGTGATTTAGGAACGGGAAAAAGTACTTTGGCGCAATTTTTGTTTTACGATCTGGCAAGAACGTTTCTGGCTGACCCCTTACGTCATCCAGCACCCATTCTGATTCCATTAAAAGAGGTTCGAAAGGAAGTTTCTCTTGAGGGAATCATTATCAGCCATTTTGCCCAAAATCAAATTTCTATTGATTTCAATCGTTTTTCTCATCTCGTTCATGTGGGAAAAATTATTGTTTTTTTTGATGGTTTTGATGAAATGGCTGATCGGGTTCAATGGAAGGTGACCCAGAGCAATTTTAATGAACTCCTTCGCGCCGGTCAAGGCAGGGGAAAAGTTTTTTTAACGTGTCGTACACATTATTTCAAAGATCGACGTGAACAGGTTGGTCTGATTATTGGCAAAGGGCCACGCCTGTCAGCAACAGAAACCGTGCTTTATCGAGAACTCAAACAGCAATCCGGTGCAGAACTCGTTTATTTAAAAGAATTTGATAAAGAACAGATTAAAGATTATTTAAGACGTGTCCGGCCTGAATCCTATCAGGATGATTACAAAAAAATTCAACGCATTCATAACCTTGAAGAATTGGCCCATCGCCCCTTGTTGCTGGATCTCATTGTAAACTCCTTACCGCAACTGGAAAATCATCAGGATGTCAACGCTGCAAATTTATATACAATTTTTACCAACCTGTGGATTGAACGAGAACGGGAAAAAGGTCATGGAAAAGTCATTGACAGTAAGCTCAAGTTAGCGATTCTGTTCCAATTGACCTGGCAAATGTGGCATGAAGAAAAAGAAGAAATTCATTATACCGATATGGTTCAATTTTTAAAACAATTTGAAGGATCAAGGACTATCAAGTGGAGCAACGATGTATTGGATGATATTTTTAGAGAAATGATGACAGCCAGTTTTCTCAAACGGGATGAAGATGGCAATTTCTCATTCATGCATCGTTCATTTATGGAGTTCTTTTTGGCGCGCCGTATTCACATTACTTTCAGTGCCAACCCTAAAGCCATAGCGCCTGTATTGAATACCCGACGCTTTGATCGGAAAATTATTTTCTTTTTAACCCTGTTGGACCGACCTCATGGAAAAATCACCGCCCCGCTTAAAAAAATTCTCACTCAGCCTTATGTAAAAAATGTTTCTGAAAATGCTCTTCAAATACTCTACTGGAGTTCGCGCATTGGATGCAACATGGAAGACGATATTCATGATATGCAATTGCTTCAACAAAAAACTCAAGAAAACATTCCCAAGGGTATCCAATTATCCGGCGCATTGCTTCAGGAAATGGTCTTCGAAGGGGCTGATCTGACAGAAGCCGATTTGAGTGGCTCAGATTTGACACGGGCGAATATTAACCATGCCATACTGGATCATGCCAATCTGCATGCAGCCAGGATGGATGGTGTTCGGGCAGAACATGTCAGAGCTATTGGTGCAAACTTTCGTCAGGCTGCCATAAAAAAAGCATCTTTTAATGGGGCGGATCTTACAGACAGTATCTTTGTCGGTGTTTTTAAAGATGCCAGTTTTGTCAATGTCAAAGGATTGGATATTTCCAAAAAATTTGATCCGGAAGCACTTCAGCCAATTGTTCAGCGTGTCTGCCTGGGCTGTGTGACAACGGTTCAAGCCATGCCTGATGGACAATCACTGCTCATGGGCACTGATAATGGCTTGACATTGATTTACCGCTTTTCAGACAGCATGTATGTCTGGATTTTTGAAGATGACCTGACATCCATTAAAGCCACCGCACGCTCAGAAAATGGAAATCTTGTGGCATATGCAGGATTGGGAACCAAAATTGTGGTTCGAAATGTTCAAAATGGAAAAACGATTCAATCATTAAATAAGCATCGCCACGATGTCACTGGCCTGCATTTTTCTCCAGATAATAAGTTGTTAGCCTCTTGCAGTTTGGATCATCGTGTACATGTATGGAATTTGTCAACCGGAGAACTTCAGTATGATCTGGAAGGTCATACTGAAGCTGCGACCTGTGTTCAATTTTCTCCTAAAGGAGATATTTTAGCCAGTGGCGGTCGGGATAAAAAAGTCCGGCTTTGGAACATGCAGGATGGTTCTTTTATTCGTTCATTAATTGGTCATCCCGCTTCCATATCAGCGATTTGTTTTTCACCAGACAGCGTAGCTCTGGCAAGCTCAGGGGGCGGAAAAATGATCAGTTTGTGGTCCATTGAAACAGCAAAACAAATACGTTCTTTCATTGGGCACCACGGCCCCATCACGTCGGTTCGATTTTCACCCGATGGTTCTATTCTCGCTGCTGCATGTCAGGATAAAAAAGTGTATTTTTGGCAGGTAGAAAATGCACGATCATTGTATCAAATGAAACGCCATGAAGCCGGTGTGAATGACCTTTCTTTTTTACCTGATGGTAAAAATATTATTACAGCCAGTGATGATCAATCGGTTCGTATATGGGATCTTGAAAACCGGAAAACCCGTCAGGTCATTCGAACCCATACTGGCTCCATTTTATCAATGGATTTTTCACCCAACGGAAAGGCCATTGCTGCCGGAACAGCAAACAGTATGATGATTTTATGGTCTATTGGTAAATCACAGCCCCAATTGATGGTCAAAGGTCATTCAGGGCCATTGACATCCATTGGTTTTTCCAGTGATGGTAAAGTGATGGCTTCTGGCAGTGAAGACAATACCATTCGCATATGGGGTGCAGAGAAAGGAAGAACGCTTCATGGACATATGGGAGCCATTACATCCATGTGCTTTTTAGGAGCATCCAAAATTATTGCCAGCGCCAGCGTGGATCGTACCGTTCGCCTGTGGAATATGAAAACCATGCTTTCCCAAAAAGGTCATGCCAATGAGGTGACTGCCCTTGATGCATCACCTGATGGCAAACTCCTGGCCAGTGGCAGTGCAGATAAAATGATCTATGTGTGGAATGTTCAAGACAAAAGCACATTACATACCCTCAAAGGTCATGAAGATACCGTGCTTTCTCTGGTGTTTTCACAGGATGGCACACAAATCGCCAGTAGCAGCGCAGATCGGACGATCCGTATATGGGATGTAAACACAGGCAAGAATACTCATGTTTTACATGGACACACAGCGCCGGTTCATTGCGTGCGATTTTCTCCTGACGGTCTGCATATCGCCAGTTGTGGTGAAGATAAAACCATTCGTATGTGGCACACGGATTCAGATGATTGCCTGATGATCCTTCGTGGAAATATGGGAGGTGTTTTTGTTGTGTCATTTGCACCCAATGGAAAATACCTGATCGGCGCCGGACATGCAGGAAGACTTCAATTCTGGGATTACCGAACGTCTGAAACCATATTGTACCGCTATGCATTTGCACCTGGCGCCTGGCTGGACATACTGCCTGATGGTCGTTTTGATGCCAGCCCCGAGGGCTTACGATATCTGACATATACAGAATTAACCACATTGGAAATATTTCAGGCTGAAGAACTGGTTCAGGAATTGTATGACCCAAAAGGTGTAAAAGAGGTTATCTCACGATATTTGTAATGCTTTGAGTGAGAAGAGAAAGGGGGCAAGTCTGCCCTTGCCTCATTAAGATTAACAGATTGGCAAAAGAGTCAAGGGCAGACTTGACCCCATTTCCCCCACATTTCCCTCATTTCCCTCATTTCCCTTACAAGACCGACCCCAGAGATTTTTAGCCCCAGAGATTTCCAAAGGGACTTCAAATGGGAACGTTATTTAATCGTGATTCCTAATCCAAATCAATTTGACTTACTCATATTAATTTATTAAAATAATATACATCAATCTCAACATACCGAACAGCACAATGAAGGAGTTAAAATGACCGGCAACATCGAAC
>PEAL01000359.1 GCA_002753725.1 Deltaproteobacteria bacterium | reverse complement strand
TACCTGTTGATCGAGAGGTGATTGATACTTTGAGAAGGCACATTCAAAATTTGATGCACCAACACCAAAGAGGGGATAATCTTTGATGAGTTCAAGGGATCTTTCAGTGTATCGAAGTCTATCTTTTATGTTTTCCTGAAAAAAGCTAAATCGGCGGATTGTCCGGTCCTCCCCTGCAAATATGGCAAAACCTGCGATGATGATACAAACCACAACCATAATAAGACCTTGTTTTCGTGTGGTTCGCCGTGCTGTCAAAACCATAATCAAAACAATGGCACCCGGGAAAAAAGCGAGCATAGCACCTCTTGATGCTGAAAAGAGAATACCCAGCCCCATGACTGCTGCTGCTACTGCAATCAGTATTTGTTGATTCCACTGACGTTCGCGGGAAAGAAACCGAGTGAGCTTCTTTTTGGCAGAGATTTTTGTTTTTTTTGTAACTTTTCGTCCGGTCAAAGAAGCACTGTAAGCCACAGCAAACAACATCAGCATGGTCATCAGTGCAGCAAAATGGTTCCGGTTGATAAACGTTCCTGATGTATCTCGTTCATTTTTAAAAATTGCCTTGGGAACCCAAAGGATATAATTGACATCCCCAAACGTTTGCATGATTCCATAAAGACTTTGAGCAGCTCCCATGAGAATTAACAGAATGGAAAATTGTTTAAGGCGTTTTGGGGTATCGAGAACTTGAATTAATCCAAGAAAAAAAAGCACATAAACCATGTATTGCACCCATGCGTTTCGAAGGGAAAAATCGGTCAATGCAATGGTTCCGAAGCGCAGGGGAATATTGTTTTCAATGCACTGCATGGGAGATTGAGAAAGCTGATTGATCATTGCTGATTCTGGAGAAAGCAAGTGGATCAAAAACTGGGGTAAGGGGATGATATATAGACCAATAAAAAATACGCCCATGAGAAGCATGTTGTTTATTGGTGTTTTGGGAAAAACAAGGGTCAACGAATTATTTTTCCATTGAATAAAATGTCGGCAGGCAACAATCAAGATGCCGATATTTACGACAGTATAGGCGTACGTATGAACAGCCCCAAACAGCAGCACACTCCACATCAAAATGACAGCGAAAATAATCATTTTTTTCCAATAGACCGCACAGCCCGAACATGATTTTCATTTTCAGGGAGAGAATAATAGATATTTCCATAATTAAAAAAAACAACCCATACCCGTTGTTTGTGGGTGTTACGGGTCCAGCATGTCCGTTGAATGTCGGAAAAAGCAGGATTAATATATAATCCTTTTATGTTTTTCTGATGTTCAATCAGACTGGCTGCTTCTTCAACGCTTGGCAATCGCCAGTCTGAATGATTGGCAAATTTTTTTTGGTTTAAATTTTCGATGAATTGTTGACTGGCCTTCCAGTTTACAGGTTCTTTTGATCCTTCTGTTTGCCACATCAGACGCGTTTTTCCATCGATGATGGTTTGATTGAGAACAGGTTTAAAAAAATTGCTGAAGTTGCCGGTTTCATGGCTCAAGTCAATATTCCAGGGCCATTGTTTTACATAATAATTATGTTTGACAAGGCATTGGATGAGTTGTTTTTCGGTAAATTCAGTGTCTGAGACAGGCGGCTCAATGGGAAAGATTTTTTTAGGGGATAATGCCGGTCGTTTATCTGTGTACTTTTTGGGTTCAATCGTTGGAGCAGGTAAGATATCCGGGATAACTTCAATACGTCTGTTGATACGCTTGTTAAACGTCGATGTATTGGGGACAATCGGTTGTCTTTCTCCCATTCCGGTAACGCTGATTCTGGAGCCAGGTATTGAGAAATATTGTCCTAAATAGATTTTTACAGAAAATGCACGTTTTAAACTGAGGGACATGTTAAATTCATCATTGCCATCATTATCTGTATGGCCTTGAATAATAAATCGTCTGTTTTTTAAGGATGGATGGTTCAGTGCTTTTCCAAGCTCATTAACCCGCTGAAGGGATGACTTTTGAATTTCAAACGAGCTTGGCGCAAAGTCAATGGCAAGATGGATACCTTGTTCACCAAACTGCCATGCTTTCAGGGATGCAATCATTTCAGGAGCGGTTTCTTTAAAATTTAACTGAAAATTTGTATCTGCCCACACATATAGAGATGGTGTGTTAACGTTATATAACATCATAATAAATAATAAAAATAGAATAGATCTTTGCATTGCTTTGCTATTTCTCCTCTGGTATAGAACTGGCCGACCGTTTAATTTTTTGAAGCATGACGATACTGCATATGGCGTGCTGTCTGAGAAAATCTACCTTCGGGTGAATCATTTGAGTGTAACCCAAATTGCCGGAGCAAAATTTTTTTCACCGGCAATATGACAATATTTATTTTTTATATCGCTCTATTCTTGAATGTGCAACGTTAAAATTTAATTCCGGGTTTAAGGTGATTTCCCCCAAAAATTTTCCTTAAGGAATCAAAATTTAATAACGTTCCCTTGGTTGGAGTTCCAAATATTTAGATTTGGGAGTTACAGAAAAACTATGCGTGTGAAAAGATTTAGAATTAGGACGTGAAAGAAAAATCGCTTTGATTTGTATAAAAGAATATGAGTACTACATTTTTTCATAAATATTTTACGAGCATGCTAAGATACCTTATACTCAGCTATGTTTGTATTTTCTGCTTTGATGCCGGTCATCTATATGCAGGCACGCTTTCTATCGAAATTCCAGGCTCGTTCAATCCAGTAGGTTCTGGCGCCCGTGCAATGGGGATGGGCGGGGCTTTTATTGGCATTGCAGATGATGCAACAGCATCCTCCTGGAATCCTGGAGCCTTGATTCATCTCAAACGACCTGAATATTCTCTTGTTGTGACCCATGAACGCCTGATGGAAAAAAATCGATTTGGTACACATGAAGAAGCCTCAGGCAATGAGCCTGCCTCCAACATGACAATCAACTATTTAAGTGCCGCCTATCCCTTTGGATTCTTTAATACCAACATGATTCTTGCTGCATCTGTTCAACGCTTATATTCCCTCGATCGACGGTGGAATTTTACATTTAATGAACAGACACCTATTGAGTCATCCAACGCCCAATGGTCTTATGAACAAACCGGTGATCTTTATGCAGTGGGCCTTTCCTGGTGCATAGAACTTATCCAACCGATATTGGCGGTGGGCATTACCATCAATCGATGGCAAGATGGTTTAATGGGGGATCAATGGCAAAGAAACTACCATGTTGATGCCACGGGCGTATACGATGGGCCATATATAGAAAAAATTGACCAATCAGAATCATATGATTTTAGCGGTTGGAATGTTACCCTGGGGGTGGTCTGGGATATCAACGAGCAATGGCGATTAGGGGCTGTACTCAAAACTCCCTTCAATGCAACCATCAATCAAAAAAGTCGTTCTGATTATTTTTATCAATCAACCACAAAAACAATACCGCCAGAACCTGAACAATCCTACCAAACCGCCAGGTTAGAAATGCCACTTTCTTATGGCCTGGGATTTGTGTATCAATGGACAGAAAATTTTTATCTGGCAGCGGATATCTATGAAACCCATTGGAATCATTTTTTATTTCGTTCGCAAACCGGCCAGGAGACTTGCCCGATATCGGGGCTTCCCCGATCTGAATTTCAAATGGATCGAACCTATCAAGTGCGCATTGGTGGCGAATATATCTTTCTGGATACCATTCACCGACGCTTTATTCCCTTCCGATTCGGCGTATTTTACGATCCCATGCCATCAGAAAATCATGGCGATGATGTCTATGGTTTCAGTCTGGGCACGGGGTGGACAGTTATGAATCAGTTTTCTATGGACCTGGCTTATCAGTTTCGCTATGGCAATCAGATTGGGGAACACTATTTGCCGCATCTTGATTTTTCACAGAATATTCGTGAAAGCAAGGTATATTGTTCTTTAATTGTTTATTTTTCGAGCATTCCTTAGGAATACTCGAAAAATAACTTCCCGTGTCCCTTCGGTAAGCATGTCTTGACTTTTGCTCAATCAAAATATCCATCCATAACCACCTCAATTTTACTTTTCCGGTAAGCATGCATACAAAAAAAAGAGAGCATAGACAACAAGTATTACAAAATTAATTCATTGATTAAAGAGGTCCCCAAATATAAAAAAGGCCGTCCCAAAGGAGGAGTAAAAGAAGTAAAAGAAATGCATTATTGAGTAGAAGTAAAAATAGAAGAAAAGGAAAAAGAAATAGCAAAAATGAAAGAAGAGGCAGGATGCTTTGTTTTATTATATATGGAAAAAAAATATTATTGCCGATATACCTTGACAGATAGCTGATATTGTTTCTATACATATACATACAACAAGTATCAAAGACAATCATTACAAAATTTAAGGGCCGCATTCCCAAAAAGTCGGACTTTTTGGGAATGCGGCCAAATTTAAGGAGGTAATTTTGAGTGCTTTTCAGTTGACAATGGATGATGATTTTAATGATTTGCTTGTTTCAAAAATTGAAACGATCGCCAAAGAACTAAATATATCCTTTAATAAATTGTTTTTAATCTTAGCGAATAAAATTTTACCCAAAAAAGATGGTGTTCTTGAGGATTCACTTTACAAAAATTTTTCAATTCAATCAGCAATGGAGGGGCTTGAGGATGAAGATTCTCCTGTTTATTGTGTGAACGATATTAAGGAGTTTTTTTAATGAAATCCGGTCAGATTGTACTTTTCCTGTTGTTTTTTATCATGCGCCCTTATGGGTCTATCCGAACCTCTTAAGAGCCGAATTTCAAATATCTAATAAATGATAAGCAATCTAAAGCCAACCAAATTTTTAAATTTTTTTTGCATGAAAACTAACGTTTTTCAAACAAAAAAGCATAATTTAATTTATATAATTTATGTTTTATATTTGGAAAAGTACAGTTGGAACAATAATGCACGTTGGTAGATGCAGATATTTAAACCAGTTGCTCGGTGGCTCAACTTTTTTGCCTCAACGCTCTTGGGGCAACGAACGAAAATTAACCGATTGCGTGCGTGGAGGCTCAGCATTTTGTCTCAACGTACTTGGGTGGATATACGAACTCTAAACCGATTGCGTGGATACTCAGTGAATCAAACCCATGTGAAAATATTGTAAAACAGATGGATAAAAGTTTTATCCATCTGCATAGCCAGTATATTGTCTTTTATATGGCGGATGATAAGCCAAAACTATGTCCTCTTTTGGGATTCCTAACTTTACTAACTCATCTGCAACACCAATTTCAGTTCCATCATACTGAATCCAGATTTTATCATTTTTGATGTCTAAATGAATGACACAACCATAATGACGTTCAGTTTCATCTCACCCTGTGTGAACAAGTTGATAATGATCATTTTCATTATCAAATATTTTCTGTATTTCATAGTTACCATATACAGATG
>PEAL01000358.1 GCA_002753725.1 Deltaproteobacteria bacterium | reverse complement strand
GGGCTTTCAATCGGCTCTATCCCTACGCTGCGATAACCAGAGTCGAACTCTTTAGCCTGATAGCCATTTGCTTTAGCCAGCTAAAAAACTTAACCATCGCGTATATTAAAAAAACCGACTTTTTGGGAATGCGCTAACCTGTTCGTTGCTCATTCGAAGTAGCCCAGAAAAATTTACGCTACCTTATTAAAATTCATTCTTGACAGCCATATTTCCCAATGATACAAAAAAATTTGTTTCATAATTTTCTTTTTTTCTCATTGTGTTTTTTGTCTCTATACTAAATGGGTTAAAGCATGATCAAACATTGTAAACGAGTATCTATTTTTTTTATGCAAACACTGAAAGTGTAAAAAAAATATTACACACAAAAAATATAAGCTATTAAAATGAGACATGATCAATGACAATTATAAAGGAGTCAATCAATTAATGAAACCTCATAAAATTTTAGTTACCGATGACGATTTAAACATTTTACATTCAATCAATAATTTTCTAACCGGAGAAGGCTTCGACGTAACAACGGTAAAAAGTGGGGAAAAAGCGATTGAATTATTGAATCTTTGTAACTTTGACCTTGTGATTACAGATATGGTCATGGGAGATATTGATGGCATTGATGTTCTTAAAATGGCCAAAGAAAAAAATCCTGATACAAAAGTAATTATTTTAACCGGTTATCGCGAAGTTGATCCTGCAATTGATTCCCTCAGACTCAAAGCGGATGATTATTTACTCAAACCTTGTGAACCGGAAGACTTGCTTTTTAGAGTTTCAAGTTGCCTAAAGCAGCTTGAGCTTCAGGTAAAACATCGTCAAACAGAGCAAGCACTCAAAGAAAGCGAAAAAAAATATCGCAATCTGGTTGAATCCACTCATGATCAAATATGGTCTATTGACTTAAAAGGGAAACATAATTTTGCAAACAAAGTCATAACAGAAATTTTAGGGTATGATATAAATGAGGTCAATAGCCAACCGATTGACTCTTTCATTCATCCTGACGACAAAAAACAGATAAAAGAACTGTTCGACAAATGTGTTGAACAAAAATGTGGATGGAAAGATGTTGTTATCCGCTGGCTGAACAAAAATGGTTCCACTCGATTTACTGAAAGCAGAGCCATTCCAGCGTTTGATTCACAAGGTGAGTTGATCGGATTTCACGGTGTTGCTTGCGATATTACTGTCAAAAAAAGAGTGGAAGCCGAAATTCTCAAAACAAAAAAGCTTGAATCTATTGGAAATCTTTCAAGTGGAATTGCTCATAACTTTAACAACCTTTTAGCCATTATTCTCGGAAGCACAGAATTGGCGTTGGATGATGTCCCTGCCTGGAACCCTGTGCATTCCTACCTTCAGCATATCCAAAAAGCCAGCTTGAAGGCATCGGAACTTGTCAAGCAATTGTTAAGTTTCAGTCGCCTGGATGACCAGCAACTGGAGGAGTATAATGCCGTTGACATCATTAAAGACTCATTTTCATTATTACGGTCGGTCACCCCGAGTACAATTGACATTAATCTTGATATCAAGGCTACAAGTGATAGGATTCTTGCCAGTCCGCTTCAAATGAATCAGATTTTGATGAATCTTTTTTCCAATGCAAGCCTCGCAATGGATAAAGCGATGGGGACCATTGATATTACCATTGATAACGAATTCATCAGTCAACATGCCATCCACAATTACCCATCGCTAAAACAAGGAAAATATCTTAAAATAGCTGTCCATGATTCAGGCTCAGGAATCGAGCCTTCAATTATCGATCGAATCTTTGATCCTTTTTTTACAACCAGAGATGTTGGAAAAGGCTTTGGCATGGGCCTTTCCGTTGTTCATGGTATTGTCGAGAAGCATAATGGTGCAATTATCGTTGACAGTCAGTTAGGAGAGGGCACCACGATTAACCTATTTTTTCCTTTAACCACTCAACAGTCTGAAATAAAAACAGTTTCTAAAGATATGGCAAATAAAAGCGATGAGATTCTTTCAGGTAATGAAAAAATCCTTTTAGTGGATGATGAGCATTCCGTGCTTTTGCTGATGCGAATTATATTGGAACGTTTAGGATATCAGGTAGAAAGCACAACCGATCCACTGGAAGCTCTAAATCTATTTTGTTCCAACCCGGATCGGTTTGATTTGGTTCTGAGTGATATGATCATGCCAAAAATGACCGGTGATATGCTTTTTGATGAAGTCATGAAAGTCCGCAAAGATATCCCTTTTATTATATGTACCGGCCATAGTGAGTTTATCGATGAAGAAAAAGCCAAAGCCATCGGCATTGCAAAATATATTATGAAGCCCATTCAAAAAAATGCTTTTGCAAAAGCCATTCGGAATGTGCTTGATAATATAAAAAACTGACGTGATGGATATGGAGCAACAATGAATATCGGTTTACAATCTGAAATATTTGATAATTTTATTCACAAAAATACGCTTAGCGAAGCATTTCAAAAAGCAAGTGAGGAACAATTGCTTCAGGTTCAAGCGTATATTGCAGAATTAGAAAAGTTTAAAATCATATCAGATAACGCCAATTACGGTATTCTTATTAGTGATCTTCATGGAAATATAGAATATGTGAACAAATATTTTGCCAGGATCCATGGATATGAACCTGATGAACTGATGGGTAAGCAATGTTCACTGTTTCATAACGCTGAAGAATTAAAAATATTCAAAAGTCTTAATAAGGAGCTGCTTGAACAAGGACATTTTAATGCAAGAGAAGTCTGGCATACCTGTAAAAAGGGCATAACTTTTCCCATGTTGCTGAATGGCATTATCCTTAAAGATAAACAGGGACAGCCACTTTTTGTGTCATACACAGCCGTTGATATTTCAGAGATGAAACAACTACAGGAGCAACTGATTCGCTCGGAACGTCTGGCCTTCACAGGACAACTTGCAGCCTCCATCGCCCATGAGATTAATTCCCCCCTGCAAGGGATCGCATTTTTGCTTTCCTCCCTTAAAAAAAAGTATCAGGATGATTCAGAAGATATTGAGATTCTGGGTGAAACGTTTAGAAGTATTCGAAACACTGTCAAACGTCTGTTAGATCTGAATCGTCCAAATGAAGAGATTAAGCAGCTTGTCTGTGTCAATGGTATCATCGTTCAAACCATAAAACTGGTGAGCGGTTATTTAAAAAGGAGCAAAGTGATAATCACCTTGGATCTTGATCCAACGATACCGAAAATTTGCGCATCTCCACAGCAATTAACCCAGGTCTTTATCAATTTAATTAATAATGCCATTGAAGCGATAACAGGAACATCCGAGCCAAAAGATGGCTTTCAAAGAATCATGTCAAAACAGGGAAAGATCATTATTGCTACAAAGGTTCAGAGCGACAATATCATCATCCAGTTTATTGATACAGGCCCGGGGCTATCCGATGATGAACAGGATAAACTGTTTGACCCTTTTTTTACACGAAAGAACAAAATGGGGTTAGGCGTGGGGCTTACCATTTGTCAAAGTATTATCAACGCTCACAAAGGTTCAATAACAGCTGTCAACTTGCATGGAAAAGGGGCATTATTTACGATTGCCTTACCGGTATAGTCTAAACATAAGGAGATGAATCAATGAAAAAATAATTGGGCTTTTTCAACTGTATTGAAATCCCTACCTATCCACTGTCTTGCGTCCTTTCCCCTTCCCAACCCATACAACACGTGACTTATCGAGATCGTATATCTGGTTCAAAAAATGAGAATAAACTTTTGCTTCGGCAATTTTGGTTACACTCAAATGAATTTTCAGAATTAAGAAAATATCGCATAGGTCTATAAGTTTTGGTATTCTTGCTGGAGTTCTGAATCTTTAGATTCGGAAGTCAAAAAAAGCAATCGGACTTCCGAATCTAAAGATTCAGAACTCCAGTGGCACCGAGGTATTTGTTCGAGCGCGAGCATAAGGGTCGATTTTTCAACAAAGTAGATTGAAATTGACCTTGATGATGAGGAAAAAGTTAACTATAATAAATTTGGGTAATACATTGAAAAAGGTTTCCGGTTTAAGTTCTCTAAAATAATGAAAGGAAAGCATCATGAAATTTTACATACAGCTTGTCATCATACTCATTGTCCTTGGTTCATTGTGGTTTGTTTTAAATAAAAACCAGACACCTTCCTTTTCAGAAGGAAAAATACAATGGATCAATCAATTTCATGAAGGACTGCAACTGGCCAAAGAGCAAAAAAAACCTGTCCTGATTTTTTTTAGTGCTTCCTGGTGCTATTGGTGCCGGAAGTTAAATCAGGATGTCTTTATGAATGATCAGGTTGCAAGTCTTTCAGACTCATTTATCACTGTCTTGATCGATGTGGATAAACATCCGGAGTGGGCAAAAAAATTTAATGTTCGAGGGGTTCCAGATGTCTATTTTATTGATCATACTGGAAAAAAAGTGATTCAATATACTGGAAATCGTCTACCTGAAGATATGCTCGTTCAGATGCGTTCTGCTCTAGAAAAATTAGATACGACTTCAACGAATAATTAGGGGTGGAAAGACACTGTTATTTTAAATTTTTTGATGCCGATCGAATTTGAATAGCTACGTTTCGTAAGTTTTCTTCCCAGTCCAAAGCCAATGGATCAATAAGCACCACCTGTCCGCTAATTTCTCTGGCAATGAGATGGGCA
Source organism: Deltaproteobacteria bacterium (assembly GCA_002753725.1). GTDB lineage: Bacteria > Desulfobacterota > Desulfobacteria > Desulfobacterales > Magnetomoraceae > Magnetomorum. Next base: position 740 of record PEAL01000358.1, on the reverse strand, counting down.
CTTTTTGATGAAAATTGAGGCTGAGCAAAAATAATACGAACATGATTGTCCCTTGCCTTCTGTATGAGTTGTTTAAGCTGCCGAGGTTTCACATCTTTTCCTTCAATTTCAATGGCCATTTGACGAAGTCCATAAGCTTTTGCAAAATATCCCCAGGATGGATGAAACACCATAAAGGCATTGTGCTGATATTTAAAAAAAGTATTTCTTAACTCATCATCCAGTTTGTTCAACCTGCCCAAAAATAATTGATACTGTTGTTCATAGAATTGCCGGTTATCCGGGTCAATTTCTTGAAGCGAATTCCAGATATGCCTGGCTTGAATTTTTACAAGGGGTGGAGAGAGCCATATGTGAGGATCAGGAATAGAAGGGGGGGCCATTTCACCATGATCATGATGATGATGATGAATAGGAATTTTTTCAATGCCTCGATCGGTTTGAATCATCTTTAATGCAGGGTATAATTGTGAAATTTTAGGCAGCCATTTGCTTTCAAAAGGTACACCAATTGAAAAATAAATTTTGGCTTTTGACAGATGTGTCATTTGTAATGGCGAGGGCTCATAGGTTGCAGGACTTGCACCCGGCTGAACCATTACCCGAATATCCATACGATCTTTTACGATTTGTTGAAGAAAATATTTTTGAGGTAAAATACTGACAAAAACCGTTGGAATATTTTTAGCCTGTAAGGGGATATTAAAAAAAATAAGGAGAATGATCAGGGTTCGAAGAAC
>PEAL01000357.1 GCA_002753725.1 Deltaproteobacteria bacterium | reverse complement strand
ATCCTTTTTTACTTATATTGATTTATCCTTTGCCCTGGGCGCTATTGACTTATGGGGGAAAAAAATTGGTGACCGTGCGGGGTTTGAGTCACAATGCTATATGCTTGATAGTATTGATAAGTTATCAGAAAAAATTCGCAACAATGAGATTGACATTGCCAGTACGCTGTCTGTGGACTATCTCAGGATGAAAAAAACGCTTAACATTGAACTGGCTTATGCCAGAATAAGCAATAACAGTATCGCTGAATCATATTATGTTCTTGCTCGAAAAGATGCCAATATTTCCGCAATTTCTGATTTAAAAGATAAACGTTTTGCATTGACAAAAAATGATGAAATCGCAAAACTTTACATAAACACCTTACTCTTAAAAGAATTTCAACAGGAATTATCATCTGTTTGTTCATCAATCACTCACAAAACAAAATTTTCTCAAAGTTGTTACGCTGTTTTTTTTGGCGATGCTGATGCATGTATTGTTCTGCAAAGTACCTATGATCTTTTATGTGAACTGAATCCACAGGTAAAACAAGCGGTCAATATTATTTCCATATCGCAACCCTTTGTTCGGTTTATCACTTTTTATCGACAAAATTTTGAAGAACACATCAAGATTTTATTTAAAAACGCTGTACTCTCAATGTTTGACCATGAAGAAGGTAAGCAAATGATGATGCTTTTCAAAGTTGATGGTATCCAGGAAATCATTGATGAGCACCTCGAAAGTGTTGCCAATCTGATTAAAGAATATGAAACATTGAAACAGTAATGGGTATTTTAAAACATACATTTAAGATGATCATGACAATCATCCTGATCATTATTACTGTCTTTGCAGGTTTGACATTAATTCGTCAGGATGCGGTGATTATGAAAGTTGTTGAAAATCAAGCCCAAAGCCTGTCTGTATCGGTTGCCCGTGTCAATCAGGATGCCATGGTCAGCAGTGATTATGGATTTATTGTCGAAAATACACTGACACTCATCCAACGCATTCCCAATCTTGCATATGTTATCATGACCAAAGAAGATCGCTTTGCCTTGATTCATATAAAAGAACGATGGGAACAACGATCAACGGTCGATCCTTCCTGGAAAATGGGTGATGGCACAAAAGAATGTGGAGACATTATTTATAGTGATCTTGTTAAGGCCAATGTCTTTCATTATGCATTTCCTGTAAAATTTTCAGAAGTACCCTGGGGACATGTTTATGTCGGCATCTCTCTTAAGTCATTTTATCGGGATCGACAAGAGATGTACTTGATGATGCTGTGTTTAACCCTTTTGTGCATTGGCTTTGGAGCAGTGCTTGCTTATTTCTTTTCTCGCCGATTGACACGCCCTATCCTTGCCCTTGAAGAAGTCACCCGTCGAATTGCCAAAGGTGATTTAACTGCCACTGTCAATTTATCAACACATGATGAAATTCAACATTTAGCTGTCTCGTTCAATACCATGACTGAAAAATTAAAAGTCATTACGGTATCAAAAAACTATATGAACAATATTATTCAAAATATGAATGACAGCCTGATTGTTATTAATCAAAAATTTGACATCGAAACCATCAACATCGCAACGGAACGTCTGCTGGGATATTCCTCGGAACAATTGCTGGGGCAACCGGTTAATATGATTCTTCCTGAGCCGATGGTCTCTGATTTTTTCAACAATTTAAAACATATGGCCAACGGGAAGATCCTTTTTCCCAAAGAAAGTAACTATCTCACCAAAGATGGTGCTTGCATTCCCATCTTGTTTTCAGCTACTGCCATGCGGGAATCATCAGATCATGAATATATCGCTTATTTGCTTTTGGCTCTAAATATCAAAGAAAAAAAAGAGACCGAACATGCGCTGAAGTCAGCGTATTTGAAACTTCAGCAAACGCAATCCCAATTGATTCAATCAGGAAAACTGGCATCCATCGGAGAACTGGCAGCAGGCGTTGCCCATGAACTGAACCAGCCGCTGATGGTCATCCGAACAGCAGCGCAATATATGAAACGCGCTCAGGAAAAAAAGAAACTCACGATTGACGATGTGGCAGAGCTCAATGAAACCGTGGAAAAAAATACCCGTCGAATGATGAATATTATTAATCATCTCAGGGCATTTTCTCGTCAATCCATGAATGAATTTACCCGAGTCAATGTGAACCAGGTGGTTGAGGATGCGTTTTTGTTAATATCTGAACAACTGAGGTTAAGAAATATTCAGGTAAAAAAGAATTTAGCAACGGATATACCTGACATTTACGGTGATCAACATCAGCTGGAACAGGTAATTCTGAATTTGTTGACCAATTCGAGAGATGCTATTTTGGCACAAACTGATAGTTGTGAAAACTGTTCTGGAATGATTACGATTACCACTCAATCGTTAAAGCCGGAAGATGATGCAGTAGCTATCTTTGTGAAAGATAATGGGATTGGAATTAATGAAACTTCACTTGATAAAATATTTGATCCGTTTTATACAACAAAAGATGTGGGCAAAGGGACTGGACTTGGCCTGTCGATCAGCTATGGGATTATAAAAGCGCATCATGGACACATTCGTGTGATACATTCTGAAAAAAACGAAACCGTGTTTAGCATTAAACTGCCTGTTAAAGAAGAAAGTGAAATAAGGGATATTCCCCTGAAATAGTTACTTTAAGGAGAAAAAAATGAAAATTAGGATAACATCTGTATGTTTATTTGTTGCTATTGTATTGTTTGCTGCTGATTTCTCACAAGCAAACAGTTCAGGCGATATTAATGGAGACGCTGTGATCGGTCTGCCAGAAGCCATATACGCTTTAGGCGTAACAGCCGGATTAAACAGTCAAGATACCAGTGAAACCTATGATTTTAAAAATTATTATTTTGTTGATGGTTCAGAATTTTTCTATAAAAAAACCTATTACGATGAAACAAACAGTAAAAATGCGGTTATTTATGAGTATGCACATCACTTGGCCAAAGAAATCGACAGTCAAATGACCTTTATTGAATGCTGGTATAGCGGATACACCTATCAGGAATACTACTCAATTGATGATCAAAACCGTTATCTGTCAAATGGTGATTATTGGAATGGATGGTATGATGGTCCCATTCAGATTGGTTCAAACGCCATGATGCCTGGAAATATTTTTTCTTCCATATATCAGGTCAATGCATTCCCCTATTGGTGCGAATATAAAATTTTAGGAATTGAAGATGTTCAGACCCAGGCAGGTCTTTTTAAAAATTGTCTGAAAATTTCAAAAATAAGTTCTTATAAATGGGGTGTTTTGTTTTCATATTACGCTTTAAATACTGGATTGATCAAACAGATCTATGCATCCGATAATGAAAGCTATACATTGGAACTTATTGGTACACTCAACGGTCAGACAGCAATTCCGGAAAATCTGAGTATAAAAAGATACTCTGGAAATTGGAATATTTCATCACCTCAAGCATTTGACTCCATTACTTTTTATTATCTCCCCCAAAATGGAAATATTGCTACGCTGATATTTCATAATTTTCCATTTACCGGCCAATTTAAAATCGTTTCTTTAGACTCTTCCGATGGTCAAACGTTTACCCCCACCAATTCCTCAGACACCATATCTGCAACAGTGTCAGGATCAAATTTATCGGGAACCTATACTTACACATATATTGATACAACAACGCAGGAAAATAAATCAATTATGCTTTCTTTTTCTGGAATAGTTTTACAATAAAATTAAAAGGAATAGAATGTGTTACCTGCTAAAGGAGAGATGTATGAACAATAGAATTTTAGTTGTTGATGATGAACCAGATATCCTGACAATGATTGAAAGAATACTGAAACTTGAAGATTACACTGTTTCAACAGCATCGGGCGGAAAACAAGCCATTGAGATGATCCATAAGGCTTCTTATGATCTGGTGATTACTGATATTCGAATGCCAGAAATGGACGGGCTGGAGGTTATTCGGCAGATCAAAGCCTTTGATGATACCATAGAAATAATCGTATTGTCAGGTTTTGCAACCCTTGATACGGCTATTGAAGCATTAAAAAATGGCAGGGCATTTCATTTTGTGATGAAACCGTTGAATGATATTGATAGTTTTTACCATATTATTTCTCAAGCCCTTGAAAAAAGACACTTAAGATTGCAAAACCAACATTTGTTAAAAGACCTGGAAAATGTCAATAAACATCTTGAGGAACAGGTCAATCAAAAAACAGCAGATTTAAACAAGCGAATCGAAGAACTTGAGACCTTACAGCAAGAATTGACCAAAGCCCTTCATAACGCGGAGTCCGCCAATCGAGCAAAATCAGATTTTCTTTCAATCATGAGCCATGAAATGAAAACGCCATTAAATATTATTCTGGGCAATGCCGATTTGCTTTTGTTAGATACTGGCGATCCAGAAGAAAACCTTCAAATTATTAAAAAAACATGTCTATCGTTTTCTGAAATGTTTGACGATATCCTTTTGTTTTCAAGTCTTGATCAAGATCAAAAGAAAATAATGAGAAGTCACTTTACAATTGATAGTGTTATCAGTGGGATAGAAAAAATATTACACCAAAGAGCAAAAGAAAAGGGATTGACGTTTCAGATCACTATTGATAAAAATATCCCCTTTAATTTATTGGGAAAATGGCGATTGATCCGTCAGGTTATATATAATTTAACTGGAAATGCCATCAAATTCACTGAAGAAGGTGGATGTCAACTCAATATCTCTGCCCAATTTCCAGCAGGCTATGATCCTGATACGTCAATAAAAGATACCCCCATAGATCTTTGTGTTGAAATTTTTGATACAGGTATTGGTATTGAAGAGGAACAAAAAAATGTGATTTTTGACTGGTTTTATCAGGCCGATCAGTCCATTACACGCAAATATGGTGGTGTTGGAATGGGCCTCTCCTTATGTAAAAAATTGGTGGATCTGATGAATGGAAAAATCTGGCTTGAAAGTCAGGAAAATCAAGGGAGCCGTTTTTTCTTTCAAATTCCTGTTCTTGCTACTTCGGAAGAAATACCTCTTTTTAAGAATCGTCCTCAGAACATGGGGGATGATGAGGTTGTCTATTTAAAATAATCGCATCGGTCTATAAAGATAAACAGTTAAGGAAGCGATCATATGTTTTCGGGTATAAAGAAGTTTTGAAGAATATGTCTAAAAATAATATTAGTCATTCAAAAAACATAGAACGATTTCGGCAATTGCAAGAACAGCGTAGGGCTAAAGCCCATAGCCGTCAGGCTAAAAGAATTTTATTTAAAAATAACACTTTAAGTCCCGTTAGGGACGACAGAGAATAGCCTGGAGCTTCAGCTCCAGGCTTCTTGATCGGGAAGTGCTATAAATGACAACCGCAACAAGAACCTGGAGCTGAAGCTCCAGGCTATTCTCTGTCGTCCCTAACGGGAC
>PEAL01000356.1 GCA_002753725.1 Deltaproteobacteria bacterium | reverse complement strand
TAATGAGGGTTACCTGTTGCCCCTTGACATTATTGCAACAACAGAGAACAGGGGTATTCTGAAAATCGGTCCTGAAGACTGGTTTGGTCATGAACAAAGAGAGTCGCTGGTTAGAAATAAAGAGCTTTATTCCTATGCAATTAACAGTCATTCACCACTGGAGGATCTTTATATCAATGTAAAAAATGTAAAGGAAATTATTATTTTCGCTGATTACGAAAATTTATATTCAGATAAAGGCCAAAAAATTGTTCTGCCAATTAAAAAATTTCGTTTTCAGTACACAATTCTCATCAGAGAAAATGGTATATACCTGAAAGGAAACTAAAGATATGAAATATGAAAATGCATCACCCAGTTTTACCACAGGAACAAACTTGCAACCGCATCATTTTCATCAATTGCATCGAAGTGCAGAGGTTGAAAGTCAGTTTCAATCTATGTACAGGCCTTATGAATGGGGTGTTATTTCGCTCAATATTGACAAAACATACCTCAAAGAAGGCCATTCTGAAATTCGGATCAGTGAGGCAATGATACGTTTAAAGGATGGTACATGGCTGCACATTCCTGAGAATGCCTGTGTATCAGCCGAAAGTTTTGACGCTGAAAACCTTGAATATGCCTTACCCATTTGGATTGGTGTGCGAAAATTTGATTCATCATATCCTTCAGTGCTTTGTATTGAAGATAATAAAAATGATGAACGTCGGTATATTGAGAAGGAAATCAATATTGCTGATGAAAATACAGGTGACAATGAAAAGACGATCAGAGTTCGATTATACAACGTAAATGTATTTTTTGAGCCACCGCCACAAGATTACGAATCCATGAAGATTGCTGAGATTATACGTGTGCCGCATACCAATCAACTGGAAATAAATGCATTATTTTCTCCGCCATTGCTTTCTTTTGGAATAAATGCACATGTGATGGAGCGTTTGAATCACTGCATTTCACGAATGAAAAATCAGGAATCCTGTCTGAAATCCATTCTCAAAACAATTGAACGTCAGGGTTGGAATACAAGTCCATCTGCAAAAGCAACGATTCAATTATTGCGCCTTCAAACCATATCTGCTTCTGTGAATGTGTTGTCCCTGTTCAGAAGCAATCGCCAGCATCATCCATATCACGTTTATCTGGAAATGATCAAAATCATTGGAGCATTAAGTGCTTTAATACCAACGATTACAACAGAAATTCCAGACTATGAACATGATTATCTGATAGAAACAATGGATCAATTGTTCGACGATATGGATGTTCTACTGGAAGATATGATTGAAGAACCTGAGTACATTGAACGAAATTTTGATCTTGTGGACAATGCCTATACATGCCGCTTTGACAGACTGTGGCTGGATTCAAATTATGATATTTACTTGAAGGTAAATTCAAACAAAGAACCTGGCGAGATGGATAAACTGTTGACAGATTATCGTGTCACCATTGCACCGCAGTCAAAAATGAAAGATTTACTGTCTCAACGCAAAAAAGGCTTTGAATGTGAACGTGTTCGACAGTCTCCTTCGAATAGTTATGTTAAATATAAAGATAAAGAAACATAAAAGGAATGAATAACTATTAATGGTAAAGCCAATTAAATTGAATCAGGATAAATGATGTTTTTAAATAATTGGATTTAGATTGCTTATCATTTATTAGATATTTGAAATTCGGCTCTTAAGAGGTTCGGATAGACCCAAATAAAGTGCAACTTTTTTGTGTTGCACCCGTTGCTTATATACCTTTGCATGAATCGTCATTGAAAGGGTTATACCCACACAGCAAATATCTGTTTATTTTCAAATTTTATTCGCTCTTGTTTGTATTCTTTATTTTTGTTAAAATTATAAATTAGCAAATAACCCACTTCTAAAGAATAAGTATCTAAATATCTACTCAACTGTTTCAAGCCTTCCTGGTGATATTTGAGTCCGTGCCAGATTTTGAGCTCGATTACATATCGTTTATCAAGAAAAGTAATGACTATATCCATACGTCGTTCTTCGGAAACATTTGGTTCCTTGAAATCAAAGCCCTTACCATTTATAATCGGCCTTAAATAAGACAAAAACAGCAGACGGCCTTCCCTTTCCAGAAACTTTGCATCATGACTTGCGTAGTGCTCTTTCATAAAATTTTGAAATCTCTGCAAGATTACCTCAATATTCAAAGCATCATCTGTATAGTAGTCTGGCTGTAATGAGAAAATAGGTTCAGGGTTTGAGGTAAGCAATTTAGTGATCATGTAGCTGTAAATACGCTGTTCATAAATCCTGTTGTGAATTTTGCAACCTTCAGAAGATGGAGCAAAAATTCCATATAAATACCCCTTATTAATAACAGGTACTGTGATATTGAATGGAACTCGTTTACCATTAATCACAATATTGAACACATTATCATACAGTTTTCTGTTATTTTCCAGATTTTTGGTCAGACTATCAAATAAGGTGGTCGTATAGGCTTCATTTACAATCATCTTGAATGCTATCTCAACATCATTGACTGACCATTCGTTATCCTTACGTTGGATTATGATTCTTTCATCAATGAATTTACACAGTTTACTGACTAGATAGGGATAGCCTGATGTATAATAATATAATCTCTCGGCAATTGGTCTGGTATCAAAACAAAAGTTTTTATCCTGACTGAAATCTTGAAGCATGGTATCAATTTCTCCGGGATTGAAGCTAAGGTCAACTTCAAAATCAATGGCAATATTCCATGGGCTGTTATATTTTTTTTCATCATCAGACCGAATTTGTGTTTTCAGTGTTTTTATGTCATGCACACCAGCCAGTATAACTGACTGGAAAGTATAATCCTGGCCAGTACCTCTGAGCAGATATTTACTACGCAGCATGCCTAAAAAATGGAGAAATATCTGGTTATCACTGCTTTTATCAATCTCATCAATAAGCAGTACCAAATGTTTCTTAAGTCGAAATACATATTGAGAAATGAATAGGGACAATTCCTCAAAATCGTGAACTTTTTGAGAAGCCTGATCAAAATAATCGGCGATTTCGTGAACTGTAAAGCGTAGACTGCGTGCAATTAGTCTGAGAAATGCCTTACAGAAGTTTTGTTCAGTGGTAAATGGTGCATCTCCAATTCCTTCGAAACTGATACTAAAAGTTTGATAATCATCCTTCAGATTCAGTTGCCTATTCAGTAATGATAGCATGGTTGTTTTGCCAAACTGTCTGGGACGGCTGATAGCAAAATATTCCCCATCCTCAACAAGTCTGATGATTTGCTCAATTTTATCTGATATATCAACCATATAATGTCGTCCGGTAACACATAGTCCTGTATCATTAAATTTTTTTTGCATAATTTTATATCCTTTTTCCGTACCAAATTCGTTCTGCTAGTGTTACGTAGTTGAGTTTTGTATTCTTATCCAAAAAGGTAGCTATAGAAATATAACATAACATAACATAAAATATTAAAATATAAATTGATAGTATCATAGATGGAAAGATATCACAATAAGCCGGTTGCTTGAATGCTCAGAAATTTCCTCTATACACCTAAGGCGTCAGCGAATCCGATGAACCGGCTGGTTATTAAAGAATGGGATTGCTGGATTGCTATAAGTTATATACACAGATTTTGGTCTATACCTGTAGTATAAAGTGATTCTTGATTGCTCAGATGAAGATTTCATGAGCTTTGGTTGATGTCAGAGATTCAAACTGTCGCCTGGCTATTCAGTAGTCATCACCACGCCCTTTGCTTATTGTCAGTGATTTAAATTGTTAATCACGTTTTTCGCTCAACTGCCGATTTCAGTAGATTCTGCACCTTGCTTTGTGTTTTGTTGGATTTCAGCCCAATAGCCGCTGTCAGTGGATTTCAAAATAGTCCTTTTAAAATTTGTTTGTAAGCGAACTTTTAACACAAAACATATTTGTTACATCGCCCTTGCGCACTAAATTTGGAGTATAACCAAATAACCGGCAGTATCAAGCAATGTGAAGCGAAGCGAAACATTGCTTGATACTATCCGGTTGATTGACTGGTTATAAAAAATAGCGATTTGGTTAGCTAAAAATTACTGGTGTAATAATTTTTTTTCGTAGTGATTGTTTTGTTAATCAATTTCAGGCAACTTTCTTAAACCTGAATATTCTAGCAAGGTATTTAATTCAGTCATTGTTGACCATAAAACGTTATTATCTTCCAATCGTTTTTTTGCATTTTCAGTTACGCCACTACTTGCAAAAAGCCATAAGGTTACACTTCTTACATTTTTACCCATTTTTTCCCTTACAAGCTCTCCTTGCCTGATCAGATTTTTAATAACCTTTTCATCAACAGGTTCTTTATGCCATTTGCTTTCCGCAATCCAAAATTCACGACCTGCTGAGGCAAAAATATCAATCTCTTTGCCTTTTCCTGATCCCAATCTATATCGTTGATCAATATAAATAAAATTTGGAATTTTTACATCTTCAGGAGAATTAAAATATTTGCCATCAACTGTTTTCTTTTGATTGTTCCATAATACCTGAATCATAAAAACTTCTGCAAGATAACCCTGGTAATCCTTGTATTTTCTTTTTAATGATTCATATTGAAAAACAATGTCTCCGACAACATGAGACTGTCTTTTTCCTTCAACTTCAACTTTTCCCCATGATTTTAAAAAATCTTGTAATACAGGATCATTCATATGAGTAAAATAGCCGCCAAAACTTTTGTAATCAATTAAATCTCCTTGAGACAGCTTGATCATAACATCTATTATCTTTTTTACTTCAACATCAGTGCCTTCATGCACTTTTAACTCTTTTTGTATTCTTTCAGGGTCAATCTTGTCTGCTTCTTCCAAAGCTGCCAGATAGAGTATCCATTTTGTAATATTATGATCATTCAGTCTTTCAATCCATTTAATCACCTGATCCCTTAATTCTTGATAAATAAAACCAGATGAAAGATCAATGGCTAAAATTCGATTGATCGCCTCTTCATCCTTCAAGGGTTCATTCAATTTGGCAGATCTTTCCACCACTGCGTTAATATAAAAAGGATTGCCTCCACATTTTTCAGATACGACAGGCCTCATAATTTCAGGTATATCGGCGTTGCAGTATAAAGATGTTTTACCGACCAGTTCTGCACCATAAAAATCAGTAAATGGTTTGATTGGTTCAGCATCAAATCTTCCATATAAAGAACCTTTTCCAAGTATATCGTTTAAAATAGACATAGCAGAACCAGTGACAAAATGCGGGCATGTTCGAGATTCAACTGCATCTTGCATGTATCCCACAATTCGAAAATCATGTTGTGGCAAATGAATGTTTTGAATTTCATCCAGAAACATGACGATTGTTGTATCATCGCGATCAGATACAGATCTTGGTAATTGAACTGCTGCTTTTTCAGGATATACACCATCTTTTT
>PEAL01000355.1 GCA_002753725.1 Deltaproteobacteria bacterium | reverse complement strand
ATCATTAATCATTTAAAGCATCGGGCTTATAAAAACAATAAGCTATTTATTTCTATGATAAATAACATTCCTGAAGATTTCCAGTTTGTAGAGTATATATCCACATGGTCTTATTCTGCCTCATTAATACAAAAAAAAATTATCCAGGTAGACATTTTTGCTCATGCAAATACAGATGAATATTCTATCATCGGTGAAGTGAAAAATAGAAAACAAAAATTTTCACAAAAAGAAGCCATTGATTTTTTAAAAAAAGCAAGGGAAGTAAAAAAAATAGAAAAAGTAAAAAAATCAATTTTTTTTGTTTTTTCAAGCAATGGTTTTTATAAAAATACACTATCATTTTTTATTGACAATGGGATTGCCTGGAGTGATGATAAAAGATTTTTGGAACGTATTGATGATTAATCATTATCCAATGAACATATATGGAATATTTTATTTTAAAGGAGGAATTCATGAACATCCTGAAAATTGACCATCTGGGTATTGCTGTCAACAGCATTGAGGAAGGAAAAAATTTTTGGACCGATGTTTTAGGACTTAAATTTGAAGGTTCTGAAACTGTTGATGCTCAAAAAGTTACCACTGCTTTTTTTCCGGTGGGCGAGAGTGAAGTTGAATTGTTAGAATCGACATCACCTGATGGGCCGGTTGCTAAATTTATTGAAAAAAAAGGTCAGGGCATTCAACATGTCGCTTTTCGAGTAGATAACATTGAATCTGCCCTTGAAGAGCTCAAAGAAAAAGGTATTCGTTTGATCGATGAAAAACCACGATTGGGCGCCGGCGGAGCAAAGATCGCATTTTTACATCCAAAGGCCACGCAAGGAGTTCTGGTTGAACTGTGTGAGCGGTCATCCTGAAAACGAATACAAGGAGAACGTATGCAAAAAGAATTAATATTACACGACGATTTCCCACCCCATAGCTATGAACAGTGGTGCGAAAGCGTTGAAAAACAGCTTAAAGGCGCACCTTTTGCGCGTCTTGTTAAACAAACCATCGAAGGCATTGATATCTCTCCGATGTACTTTTCTAAAGACACGGAAGCCTTACCCCATATGAACGCATTGCCTGGTTTTTCTCCCTATGTTCGCGGATGTCAGCCCACCGGGCCGGTTTGTCGATCATGGCTGGTGGCTCAGGAAATTGTCTATCCAGATCCTTTTCTCACCAACGAAGCTTTACGATATGATCTCAAACGAGGACAAACAGCAATCAATCTTCCCCTGGATCGCGCATCTAAACAAGGCATTGATCCTGATATGGAAAATGCCTCACATGTTGGTGAAGGCGGGCTATCTGTTTCCAGTTATGCGGATTGGGCAATGGCTTTAAAAGATATACCCATCAATAAAATGCCGATTTTTGTTCAGACAGGAGAGTCCGGTATTGCCATTACAGCTTTACTCATCGCTTGTGTTGTTACTCAAAAAATGCAAGCAGAGGATATATCTGGATGGATTGGCGTTGATCCGCTGGGAATGCTGGCTCAAACAGGAAAATTAAACCTTTCGTTATCAACGATTTATGATGAAATGTCAGAATTGACCCAATGGACATCAGTCAACACCCCCCAATTAAAAACCATCAGCCCTTCTGGTATACCCTACCATAATAGTGGTGGCTCAGCGGTTTGTGAAAGCGCTTATGTGATGGCGACTGCTGTTGAATATATCAGGGCCCTTTTGGAACGGGGGGTGACAATTGATGATATTTGTCAGGCAATGGTGTTTCAATTATCCATTGGCAGTGATTTTTTTATGGAGATGGCAAAACTAAGAGCTATTCGTTTGGTTTGGGAAAAAATAGCCTCTGCATTTGGTGCCAGCGAAACCTCACAAAAAATGATCATTCATGCCCGAACTTCATCATACAACAAAACCAAAACCGATCCATATGTCAATATGCTTCGTGTGACAACAGAAGCTTTTTCAGCTATCAGTGGCGGATGTGACAGCCTTCACGTTGAACCCTTTGATGCCCTGTTAGGACTTCCCACAGCTTTTTCACGACGGATTGCCAGAAATGTTCACATTGTTTTGCGGGATGAAAGTCATTTTAAACATCCGGTGGACCCTGCGGGTGGTTCCTGGTATGTGGAACATTTGACCGATCAATTGGCAAACAAAATATGGGAAAAATTTCAGGATATTGAAAAGAATGGTGGTATGTTTGCGGCGTTGAAAAAAGGAATGGTTCAAAAAAACCTGAAAGACAAAGCAGATGAACGCTTGAAAAACGCATCTTTCCGAAAAACAGTATTTGTGGGAACCAATAAATATCCAAACTTGAAAGAAAATCCAACACAAGCGAATGTTGCGGATATGAAAGCTGTCGCAAAATCACGCGCTATCAAGGTGAATCAGTTTAAAAACACGAGAGACATGGACCCGTTACAGGCTTCACTGAAAACGTTTCAAACCTCACGTAATGAAAAACAAAAGGGATGGTTTGTTCAGGCTATTCAGGCAGCGACAAAGGGAGCATCCCTTGCTGAAATCACACAAGCGATGCGAAAGCAATCAGAGGAAGCCATTCAAATAGAGCCTGTTTATCAGCACCGTGCAGCAGAACGATTTGAAAACCTGAGACACAGGACCCAACAATATGCCAAAGCAAACGGCCAGACACCTGCGATCTTTCTGGCCAATATGGGCCCGATTCCACAACATAAAGCACGGGCAGATTTTTCAACAGGATTTTTTGAGCTGGCAGCCTTTGATGTTTTGGGAAACAAGGGCTTTCAGACAATCGATGATGCTGTTGCGGCATTGAAAGCATCGGGTACACGAATAACAGTGATTTGTTCAACAGATGACACGTATCCAAATATCGTTCCTGATCTTGCACGCGCGATTAAACATATATCCAATGACCACAAGATTATTGTTGCCGGATATCCCAAAGAGTATATTCAAACATTTCAGGAAGCGGGTGTGGATGATTTTATCCATTTAAAAACCGACGCACTGGCATTTTTAGAAAACCTGCAACAACAAATGGGGGTGACATCATGACAATGCCTGACTTTACAACAATGGATTTTTCTGTTCAATCTTCCAGCGCCACTATTGATGATTGGAAACAAAAGGCTGAATCAGAAGGGTGTGGTAGCATTGATGATATGGTGTGGAAAACTATGGAACAAATCGATGTCAAACCGCTTTACACCAGCGATGATATCAAAAATGCAGAACATCTCCACTATGCCGCTGGAATTCCTCCCTATTTGCGGGGGCCATATGCCACCATGTTTGTACAGCGTCCCTGGACTGTCCGCCAATATGCTGGTTTCTCAACGGCAGAAGAAAGCAATGCCTTTTATCGGCGTAATTTGGCCGCCGGTCAAAAAGGTCTGTCCATTGCCTTTGATCTGGCAACCCATCGTGGCTATGATTCAGATCATCCGCGTGTGGTGGGTGATGTTGGCAAAGCGGGTGTTGCGGTGGACTCTATTTTGGATATGAACATTTTGTTTGATAGGATTCCTCTGGATCAAATGTCTGTCTCCATGACCATGAATGGCGCTGTATTGCCTATAATGGCGTTTTACATTGTCAGCGCCGAAGAACAAGGCGTTTCCCAGGAGCAATTGATCGGCACCATTCAAAATGATATCTTAAAAGAATATATGGTGCGTAATACCTATATTTATCCACCTGAACCCTCCATGAAAATTATTTCTGATATTTTTCAACACACGTCCCAAAAAATGAAAAAGTTCAACAGTATCAGTATTTCCGGATATCATATGGAGGAAGCTGGCGCGACATCAGATATCGAGTTGGCTTATACCCTGGCTGATGGTTTACAATATGTTCGTGCAGGGATTGATGCTGGTATGGATATTGATGCCTTTGCGCCGCGTCTGTCATTTTTTTGGGCCATTGGCATGAATTATTTTATGGAAATCGCCAAAATGCGTGCGGCTCGTATTTTATGGTCCAAAATCATCAAACAGTTCAATCCCAAAAATCCCAAATCTCTGGCGCTTCGCACCCATTGTCAGACATCTGGATGGAGTTTGACAGAAGGCGACCCTTTTAACAATGTTGCCCGAACCTGTATTGAAGCCATGGCCGCAGCATTGGGGCATACTCAGTCGATGCATACCAATTCTCTGGATGAAGCCATTGCGTTGCCCACGGACTTTTCCGCCCGGATATCAAGAAATACACAATTGTTCTTACAGGAAGAAATCAATATTCTTCGTCCGGTAGATCCCTGGGCTGGATCATACTATCTGGAAACGTTGACACAGGGCCTTCTCAAACGCTCCTGGCAACACATACAAGAAGTTGAAAACCTGGGCGGAATGGCAAAAGCCATTGAAACCGGACTTCCCAAAATGCGGATTGAAGAAGCAGCAGCCCGACGTCAAGCCAATATTGATTCCGGACAGGAGCGAATCGTTGGTGTTAACACATTTTGTCTGGATCGAGAGGATGCTATTGAAACTCTGGAAGTGGACAATACTGCTGTGCGAAACAATCAATTGGAACGTATCAAAAATCTTAAACGTGATCGTGATGAAACACGCGTTAAAGAGACATTGAACGCCCTGACCCATCATGCTGAAAAAGGTACAGGAAATCTTCTGGAGCTTTCCATTGAAGCTGCCAGGGCACGGGCAACACTTGGTGAGATATCAGAATCCATGGAAAAAGTATTTGGCCGTCACAAAGCCACCATTCGGGCAATTTCTGGCATTTATAGCGCAGAATTCTCCGAAAAAGAAGAAGTGCAGCGTGTCATTCAAATGGCCCGTGATTTTGAAGGAAAAGAAGGTCGCAGACCCAGAATTCTGGTTGCCAAGATGGGTCAGGATGGTCATGATCGCGGTGCCAAAGTCATTTCAACAGCCTTTGCAGACCTGGGCTTTGATGTTGATATTGGTCCCTTGTTTCAAACACCCGAAGAAACAGCTCTTCAAGCAGTAGAGAACGATGTTCATATTGTAGGATTCAGTTCCCTGGCTGGAGGACACAAGACTTTACTTCCCCAATTGGTTGAAGAACTGACAAAATTGGGACGTCCGGATATCATGCTTGTTGTGGGTGGTGTTATACCATCCTCAGATTATGATTTTTTGCTAAAAAATGGTGCCAGCGCTATTTTTGGCCCGGGAACAGTTATTCCTGTAGCTGCACAGAAAGTTTTGACTGAGTTGAATCAGCGGCTTGAAGAATAGATTATTACAGGCAGGCACATAACGTTCCCATTTAAAGCAGTAGATGAAATGGACTTAATGGACACCATCCATTAAGTCCATTTTTAAGGAACCACAATTAGATAACTTTCCCATGGGTGCAATCCCATTTAGTTGCAAAATATGTTCTTCTAAATTTACCCCGAAGGGGTTTAACATACCAGCCCAGGGCAACGCCCTGGGAAGTTTGAGCCAATTTTGTAGCCCTGAAAGGGC
>PEAL01000354.1 GCA_002753725.1 Deltaproteobacteria bacterium | reverse complement strand
TTAGTTAAGTTTAATGGTTAATCAGTTTTTATTAAAATCGCTTCAATACAAAATAATATTTCAGGAACTTAAATTGCCAAAAAAATAGTCAGGACTTCTGGGACAGGATACTAGTACCAATAAAAATTGGGAAGGAAATTGGGAGACCGAATGGTTTACACTGAAAAAGAAAGGAATAAATATACATTTCTTACAATACAATAAGAGCGTTATTGGAACTTACACTTATAAAGGTATTGAGGGAAAAATAGTGGGGCAAATCGAAGGGTATACTTTAAAAGGCAAATGGTATGAAACAATAAGTGGAAATTATAAATCGAAAGGCGGTTTAGCTTTTAAAATATCTGAAACTGGGGAGTCCTTTCAAGGTCAATATAAAAGACTGAACAAACCAACTGAATATATATGGGTTGGTAAAAGAAAATACAATGAAATTGATCCTATCGAAGAAGAAGAATTAGATAATAGTAAAAAAAGCTCTTCAGGTTGGTTTTTTCTTGGTGTTTTTAATAAAACTGGTGATGTAATATACAGAATGCTCAACACAAAAGAAATTCCTGTTATTGGAAAGGAATACATTTTTGTCAGAGAAGATAGTACTTATAACCTTCGTGTATCACCACCGACCTCAACAGATGAATACTATAATTCTTTCAAAGATATCGGGATAGTTGGTATAGTGCGAACTGGCGATAAATTCGTTATAAAAGAGATTAAAAAATTTATACTGCCCGACACAATAAAAGTTTGGGGAAAAATTGAAAGAATTAAATAATGGTGAGATTGAAATTAAAGTAGTTTCAGAAAAATATAGTTAACTCAAAACTGGTCAAACAAGCTTAGCAGACATTTAGTTCAGTATTCAGTTGTTGTCATATTTCGTTGAATTTAAAACGCTGAGCAGCAACGAAGCCGGCTTTATTTTGAACCTCAATCCAAATGCGTTGAGTGTGTGCCACTGAAATCTGGGGACAAAATCTGCGGACACCATACTTATTTATTGATAAAATTTTGAAACTTAAATAGCTGAGATCATTAGCAACCGGTTAAATTACAAATTACAGAGAGTCACTCAGGGGCTAAACGTGACGATGTAGAGTTAAACATAACCTATTAGAACTTTATAAATTAACCAAAATCGGGTTGTTATGAGCAGATGTACAACAGACAAAGTCTTAAATGGCGGATGTTGGCAGCAATCCGGTTAGTAGCAGATGATCAACAGACAGCGTGTTAAATGGCGGAAGTTGCCAACAAACGGGTGGTTGAGATCTGCAATCCACTGACATCAATATAAACACATTTTTACATAACCAAACAATCGAGCGGACAAGCCGCTCATTTTCATTGTTATCTTCGTAAACTTGGGTCGTAGGATTACATCACATTTTTATGATCATTGATTTTATGTTTGTTTTGCATTTTTTCCATATGATTTTGATTCTGAGATCCACGCACCCGGTTATTGATAGTCAATACACACAAGAAGAACTATGATTCGTTGATATAAATGATAACTTTGATGAGTAAGCCGCTGAGCAAGTATGCAACTGGTTAAGAGCAAGTACATCCATTAAAGTGCGAGGAGTGAAATTCTGAGACTCCACGCAATCGTTTAATTTTTAAATATCAATCATAGTGCTTCAAGGCATAAAGCTGAGCATCAACGAAATCGGTAAAATATCTGAAATTGAACCAAGTGCGCAGTGTCTTAACGCAGAGCAATATAATAAAACAATCGGTTAATTGTCAGATGTCAATCTAAGTGCGTTGAGGAAAGACCCCGAGAAATAAAGCAATCGGTTAAATTTGGGACAACGACCTAAGCATGTTGAGAAAGAATGCTGTCGGACATTGCCCTGTTAGGCATTGCCTCCAATTACGTTGAGTCATAAACGTTTCTACGCAATTAGTTAATTTTCTGGGCTTTGACCCAAGCACGTTGAGTCAAAAATCTGAGTTTCACGCAATCGGCTAACTGAAGCTATGTAAAAAAGTTTAGATGTAGCTTACTGATGAGAAAATACAAGAAAGTTCTGTAAAAGTTAATTTTTATGAGGATGATGACCTTTTGTTATTTATCAATAATCAATTGGTTGTTAATTTAAGAAAAATACATTATAGCGTGACAGAAACCTCGACCCACAAAAAAGTACAACCCAAAGTTTTTTTTACCATTATCCGGCTATTTGTAGAAGCATATGAAAATTTTAAACTGACTGAATATCATCTAAAAGCAACATATAATTTCACCCAAGTAGATAATGATGTTAGATATTCAATTTCAGACCCATCCATTGCAATTATTATTTATGTGTACAATAATATTTTATAATGATACACAAAACACTGATATTGTAATTTGTAAAATATCAACTTAACATAACTAAGGATAATTGAATGAATGTACAAGGACTAGCAAATTTTATATGGTCAGTGGCTGATTTATTACGGGGTGATTATAAACAAGCCTCGTATGGACAAGTCATTCTTCCATTCACTGTATTAAGAAGATTGGATTGTGTCCTACAAACATCCAAAGATAATGTATTGTCGAAATATGAATCTGTTAAGGGAATGAATGAGGATGCCATCGATAAAATTCTCAACAAGGTATCTGGATATAACTTCCATAACCGAAGCAAGTTTGATTTTACAAAGCTTCGCGCTGAACACGATAAAATCGCTATCAATCTTCGAACCTATATCGCTGGTTTCTCTGTTGATGCCCGCGAAATTGTAGAAAAATTCAAATTTGATGAACAAATCACATATCTTGATGACAAAAATCTGCTGTTTTTGGTTTTGGAATCCTTCACAAAGATTGACCTTCACCCTGACAAGGTATCTTCAATGGATATGGGGTATGTTTTTGAAGAATTGATTCGGAAATTTGCAGAATTGTCCAATGAAACTGCTGGAGAACATTTCACGCCAAGAGAAGTCATCCGCCTGATGGTCAACCTCTTATTTATTAATGACAGAGAAATGTTATCCAAAAAAGGGATTGTTAAAACACTTTATGATTGTGCATGTGGAACTGGCGGAATGTTATCAGTTGCTGAAGAATATCTCAAAGAACTCAACCCGGATGCACGTCTTGAGGTTTTTGGCCAGGAATTGAACGATGAATCATATGCCATCTGTAAATCAGATATGATTATCAAAGGTCAAAAAGCGGGTAATATCAAGTTTGGCAATAGTTTTACCCTTGATGGTTTTTCAAATGAACGCTTCGATTATATGATAACCAATCCCCCTTTTGGTGTTGAGTGGAAAAAGGTTCAAAAATTCATTAAGGATGAACACAGCAAACAGGGATTTGGGGGGCGTTTTGGTGCTGGATTACCGCGTATATCAGATGGTTCTTTATTATTCCAACAACATCTCATATCAAAAATGAAACAAACAAATGATGGGTCACGAATTGCTATTGTTCATAATGGTTCACCTTTATTTACTGGTAATGCAGGCAGTGGTGAATCAGAAATAAGGAGATGGGTGATTGAAAATGATATGCTGGAAGCCATTGTCGCCCTTCCAGACCAGTTATTTTACAACACAGGTATCTTCACATATTTTTGGATATTAACCAATCGTAAAGAACCTTTGAGAAAAGGAAAGGTTCAATTGGTCAATGCTGTCAGCTTTTTAAAAAAAATGAGCAGGTCTTTGGGGAATAAACGTAATGAAATTAGTGATGAAGATATCAATACCATCACCCAGGTATATGGTGAATTTAAAGAAAATAAATATTGCAAGATATTTAACAATTCAGACTTTGGATTCAGTCGTATCACTGTTGAACGTCCACTCATTAAAAACAAGAAGATGGTAACAGACAAAAATGGTAAACCCAAACCCGATGCGAAACTTCGAGATTATGAAAATATTCCATTAAAAAAAGGTAAAACAGAATCCTCCAAAGCAGATATCCAGGAATATATGGATAAAGAAGTGTTACCCCACGTTCCTGATGCCTGGGTTGACCATGAAAAGACAAAAGTGGGGTATGAAATCAATTTCACCAAATATTTTTATGAATACAAGCCACTTAGGCCATTAGCTGAGATACGTGCGGATATTTTAGCGTTGGAAAAAGAAACTGATGGGTTATTGGCTGAGGTGATGAAATGAAGCCTTATTCAACTTAACTTTATTAATTATTAGGATTCAATCATGGCTGATGAGGTAACAGTAACATCAAGTAATTTATATTCAAAAATATCAGAACTTATAAAAAATGCAAGGTATAAAACCATAAAAGCAGTAAATCAAACGATGGTTCATACCTATTTCAATATTGGAAGAATTATTATTGAAGATGAACAGCAGGGAAAAGAACGTGCTGATTATGGTAAACAAGTATTAATAAAATTATCAGATCGCCTGAAAGATGAATTTGGTAAAGGCTTTTCTGTACAAAATCTTGAAAATATGAGAAAGTTTTATCTTCTGTATAGTTCATCAGAAAAATCCCAATCATCGATTAGGATTTTTGAAAAAAACGAATCATCATTGAGTTGGACACATTATCACGATCGTTATGTAAAATTACCAGATGAAAACAAAACCATAGGTATTATTTTATGTAAAGATAAGAACCAATCATTAGTAGAAATAACACTCCCGGAAGATAACGATCAAATATTTGCAAGTCGCTATAAAACTGTATTACCTGACAAAAAAACATTTATCGAACTTTTGAATCAAAGTGGACATGAAACTGATGGGTTATTGGCTGAGGTGATAAAATGAAGCCATATCCAAAGTATAAAGATTCTGGGATTGAGTGGTTGGGAGAGATACCTGAACATTGGATTGAAAAATGCTTGAAGCATATAGCAGCCAAAGAAGACTATTCTTTTGTTGATGGTCCATTTGGTTCAAACCTTAAAAATAAAGAATATGTTGATGTTGGAATTCCAATAATACAACTTAATAATATACATAATGGAAAACATCTTACAGATTCTTTGCGCTTCATTACCCTTGAAAAATCTAATGAACTTTTTAAACATAAAATTTTTCCTGGGGATATTGTAATAGCTAAGATGGCTGAACCCGTAGCAAGAGCTGGTAAAGTAAGCTCTCTGTTCGATATGTATGTTATTGTTGCTGATTGTATCAGGCTAAAGCCAGATTTTTCTTTAGTCCATACAGATTACATTATTTATTTAATGAACACGAATTTAATAAAATCACAGGCAGAGCTAAAATCAAGAGGTTCAACTAGAATACGAATAGGATTAACTGATTTAAAAAATATAAAGATATGGAAACCTCCTCTTAATGAACAACAAAAAATCGCCGCCTACCTCGACCACAAAACCACCAGAATAGACACACTCATAGAAAAGAAAAAACGCCTTATTGAACTTCTAAAAGAGGAACGAACAGCAGTTATCAATCAAGCTGTAACTAAGGGGATTGACCCGAATGTTCCTATGAAGGATTCT
>PEAL01000054.1 GCA_002753725.1 Deltaproteobacteria bacterium | reverse complement strand
ATTGGTAAATGGAATTTAAACGATGGGGGTGATTCTTCGATAGCTATCGATAGTTCAGAATATGAACGACATGCCGCACTATACAATTTTGACACATCAAATTGTTGGTTTTATTATCAATATTTGAATAAGCATTATTCATATAATGCGATCAGTACACGTCAAACCGTTCAAGAATTTAAAATGGTTAGCCCGGGAGAAATTGTTTTTGACTGGAGTCGCCAATATGCAGTGACAGTCAATACGAGTCCTAAAGGTTTTGATGATGATTTGGTATCCATTACTATTATTGATGATGAAAGTCAGATCGGTTCCACAGGAACAGGTAAGTTCTGGTTTAATGCAAATACAAATCTGGTCTTTAGGGCCAAAGACAGCAACTGTTTAAAATTATCTGGTTATCGTGATAATTCCATAGATACCGAAACGACAATTATTGCGGATAAAAAAACGGTTATATCTTTGGAAAGCACACAGGATATCACTTGGATCTATTCTCCATATATGTTTGAAGAAACTGTTATTTTGGGAACGCCTGTCATGCTGTCATCGGTTCCCCCTGATTTTTGGAAAAAACTGAATACAAACGACAAGCCTGAGTATATTGCTAAAGAAATTACAGAGAAAAATACGTTTGACTGGAATGATAGTGAAAAAAAAGTCTATCCCCTGAGAGGGAATGATTTTTTTGATTTAAACTATCAATTAAAAGATGCAACATGTATTGGTCAAAGTGTTACTGTTCGCGTCACCACTGATTGGCCCAAAACACCTCATATTATTCACATCGCTGATACACCTCCGGTTCTCCTTGATCCATCAATGGATGATGAAATTGTATTTATATCTCTCAAGCATGTGGAAAATGACGCTCAGGTTATTCAGAACAAGTTTACTGCCACTCAGCCTGGTCGATCAGTGCTTCATTTTAAGCGAAATTATATCAAAGACACTCTGCCTACTGAAATTTCTCTCTCTTTTAATGGAAAAGGCTTTGCGGAAACTGACCCCATCATCTTTCCTGAAAATTTTACCATCGAGTTTTATGCCAGGCGCAATACACGTAATGATGTCAGCATTGCTGTTGGGCATGGTGATCAGGATATTTCAAAAGGTCTATCCATTGGTTTTGATGATAACGATCATTTTATTTTTAACATTGTTGGAGATTCAATGGCAACCAGTAGCGTTTATACTGATACGAACTGGCATCACTGGGCTTGCGTTTATGAAACAATCGTAGAATCTCAAACAGATTCGTTTACATGTGAATTATATAATATAAAAGATCAGTCAAACTGTCGATGGGGATTTGATAATTGTTATACCATTGGTGCCTCAGGAGGTTATATTGTTGATGACGTCAATAATAACAATATGGACAATTTAAAGTGGGATTCCAATACATTAATTACACGAGGATGTGCAGCTTCTGTGAGTTACAATCGTAAAATTTATTGTGATGGTGAACTTGTCAAAACCGGCTCATTAAGCTTTCCTTATATTGGACAGGGTGATCTTCGCATTGGTGCCAATGGTTCGGGATGGATTGACAGTGGCGGTAAATTTAAAGGTGAACTGGATGAAATTCGCATATGGAGCGTTGCTAAAACACAGGAGGAAATTGCCAGTGCTTACCAAAAACGTCTGACAGGTAATGAATCAGAACTGATGGCCTACTTTAGAATGGATCGAATCGGATCATCCTATCTGGATGATCATCGCATTCAACCCGAAAGACCAATCATTGCAGTACTCAACAATATGGATCCCTCCAACTCGTGGATTGTCAATACTCACAAAGAGTTTTCCATTGAATCACATAAAATTATCGATCGGGGGAACTCCTGCGTCCGTGTGGTGGAAACAAAGCTTGAATCAGAAAATAAAATCAATGCCACTTCATTTGTGGGACATGAAATTTATGGCAGCGGATTTCATGACAAACGTGTCTCTCATAATGGATATGTTTTTTACGATAACGTTCCCTATAATTCTTCTATTTACAATCGAGAAGCACTTACCGGGTCGATATACCCTGTTAATATCAAAAACCCTGCCAATGATGGTTATAACAACATTCTGATCGTCTGGTATAAAGTCCAGGATGGCATTTCATGGCCTTACCAACCTGTTGAATACATTCCACAATGGCCTGTAAATTCTGATCGAATTGTTATTTCAAGTATGTTGGGATCTGAGGGCAAAAACGCTGAAGGTGAAGATCAAACCTATGCTGATGCTGACAGCTATCAACAAAACTATTTTGATCCTAAACGATATGAAGATATTCAGATTTATAATCAACCCAATCCTGAATTACCCGGTTATAATCCAAATGAAGAACACGCAATTGTTACCCGATCATATCGAAACAGTGTATTGTCACCTCGGCCCCTAGCGGCATATGCCCTTCGCAATGATTTAAACACAAGTGTACAGAATGCCTTTTCATTTGATGGTATAGATGATTATGTTGACCTGGGTCGTGAAAATTTTAAACCAACAGAAATGCTTACCCTTGAATTATGGTTGCGGTGTAACTGGTTATCAAATAATGGGGTTGTCATTGGCAATACAGAAGCCTCGGGATATGAAATTATTTTTGAAGGGAATCAATTGCGACTGTATATATGTATAGAAACAGGTTATCAACTTTTGGAATATGATCCCTCAAAAATTACACCAGGATGGCATCATATTGCCGCAACATTTGATGGGCAATATATCAAATTCTATATTGATGGCGAAGAAAAAGTATCTAAAGACACAGGCGGAAAGCATTCAATCAAGTACATTGAAACAACAAAAACGTTAATAGGTGCGGAACCAAATAGTGTTGGAGATCCAACACCAGGATGGTATTTTAAAGGGACAATCTGCCAATTGAGAATATGGGACATTGCGCGAACCCAGGCTCAAATAAAGAAATATATGCATAGCCCTTTATTTTCTAAAAATGAAGTTTCACTTCTTGCGTATTACACTTTCAACCAAGAAACAGGAACCACACTTATAGATAGTTCAGGTCATAATCGACATGGCATATTAAACCATATGGACCCTGACACCGATTGGATCAGTTTAGACGACTTGATTCAAAAAACGCCTGACTTTTTACTTTCTTCCAAAGAGTATACATCAGAACCGTTTGTCCTGGTTCAGTTGTTTGATAAAATTGAAAACAAACATATCATGATTCCTTATTCTGTTGTCAGAGAAGATCACACCTGTAACTATTCCTTTCATTATTATATGGAAGCCGGTGATCCTGTGATCCCTCCCTTTCCTTTAAACGAAATTATAGGAGCAACACCACCGTCTGAAATCTTTGGATTCAATAAAAGTGAAACAAAGAATTGCTATTGGAAAGATCATAAAGGTCAGGCGTGGGCGATATCCGGATCTGGCGATGCTATGACAATTGAAAACGCAACCTTGTTAAGCTCGGATGAACAGGAAACGAGATATTTAATTCATTTAAATTCACAGGATTTACTGATTAGTAATGATTTATATTCAATTAAAGTAACCGACAATAGAGGTATTATTGGATATGCTAAGTTTCGTGTAGGTGTCACCGAGGCAAACAAGGAAAATTCGGCAATATTCATAGATGGCAACGCTATTACAAATAACAGGGATAGTTTCACCGTTCATCTTCGTCCTGGAACCAATGAGTTAGACGCAACAAATTTCAAATTATTTCATTATGATGAAGATCTTCAACTATCGTCTCATTATTGGTATCCGCTTCAACCTTCTTTCTGGTTTGGTGATGAAACACCCGGTGATGGCACCGGTAGTGTCGGTGAAGCTTTACCCTGGCTTCCTGATGGACTCATTGTCGCTGCTGATGGTTTTCCGGAAAATATGGTTAACAATTATAGAGCCATTGAGGTGACCTATAATGTGGTCTGGCCAGATAACGTTCCTGTTTTAAAAGCAGGAGAGAGTCTGACATTTCCGGGCGGAGAATTTCGGGCGGATCATTCGGATTATCCTGGTTTACCGGGAGTGCTGGCCTGGGCAACCGGTCAGGTGGTTTATGACACATTAAATCCAACCATGAACTGTGATAAAATATTTAACAATTATCTGGTTCGAATTGTACCTGCATTGCTTGAACGAGAAGTTCATTTATCCATTGACACGTTTCCGGATGATTTAAAACCAGCATCAGGTCGTGTGAATGTCATCATGAATCGCTGGTATTTTAAGGAACTTCATACAGGATTAAAATCTCGTATTTACTATGATCCAACAACGCAAATGCTGGGTATTCGCGGATTTATCAATGATAAAACCCTTGGCGATGATACATTGACCGCTCCACCACCATCAATCTATGTTCTTCAGCCCAATATCCTTACCGTCAGTGAACATGAAACAATTAAAACAATTGAAGGTGCTGACAGCAATTTTATAGCAGCTGTTGATATGTTATATCGTCTCTCCAGAGATCCCAATGAAATCAACAATAGTATTGTAAAAATCCTCGATGATAAGTCCGATTATTCCTATGCTGTCGGGTTGAAATTCTGCAAAGAAACTGTTCAGACAATGCTTGATAAGTATCCCAAGAAAAAAGAATATATCAATGATATGTTTAATGCCTGGTTAGGTACTGATATTGTCAATGACGCTAACCGCATTATTCCGCAAATATCATTTGGTCCTGGACTGGCTGTGGTTCCCAATGGTGGACTTTTAGACCCCAATAATGAAACATTCAGTAATTTTTCTGAGGGATATATTACGCTGGCTGAAAACAATCATCCAGATATGGGCTCTTTGCCAGTTTCGCTGCATATCATTAAAGTTGTAAAAGAAAAATATCGCGGCAGCCTTAAAACGGTCTATTCGGACAATGTGTTTGATGAAAAAATAACCATCAGACATTCAGCAGATTTTGGTGCTGATCCCAATGAACTGGTGTTTCAGTGGTGGTATCGTGAAGAGAATGGTATTTCAGAAAAAACGCCTGATATTGTTCCGGACAAATGGCTGATTTTCCCTGATCCTTCGGGAAACAATGGTCAGGGCATGTTAGAAATCAATCTTTCAGGTGCTGGTGCGGTATTGCTGGCTGACAACTTATTTTACGCCAGATATCGCCATGTCAGGAGCAACCCGGATGACCCAAATGCCTGGTCCAATTGGGCAGGTGCTGCGAATTCTTATCCTCCTGACAATTATCAGGCTCAACTGGCTGAAGGTTGGGTAAAACGTGTTATAAATAGTGTGAATCCTTTTGAAGCCCGCGTGAATAATTTTTTCAATTCAGACAGTCCGGCAACCTATATCAGCATGATTCGTCAGGCCGGGCCTCGTTATGAAGGGCCGGTAGCGTTCAATCCTGATAAGGATGTTATTGAAAATGTTGGTATGATCGAATTGTATCAAACCGTTTTGGATAGAGCAAAAGCTCTGAGCATTGATCTTGAACAGCCCGCCTGCCCCCCCGGTGTTGTTTCCGCAATATTATTGGCAGCCAGTCGCATTTCAGGTTTCTACAGTCTCTTGGGAAATGAGGCATACAATGATGCTTTGGACCCAACCATTGGTTTTGGCACAGATAGTGTTGAATATGGCAGTCTTGCGCCAACCATTTTTACATTCATGAATCAGTTACCCGATTTAATTGATGAAGAATATGCACTGTTGTGTGGTCGGGGTGAAAATGGTGCTCGTCCGGTATATAACCGATTGTTGTGGAATTTTACCAAAGGAACGGGTGAAGTTGCTTATGCGATATCCTATAATATCAACGATGTTAATCTGGATGGCTTTATTGACGAAGCTGATGGTAGAACATTATATCCTCAAGGACATGGCGATGCCTGGGGACATTACTTGACTGCAATTAAATGCTATTACGATCTTTTAGGACATCCCCATTTTAACTGGATATCCCGGTCTGAAAAATTCTCTGTTGAAGGTGTTGTCATTGATGTTGATTATCTGGATGAACGAAAATTTGCTGAAACCGCTGCATCAAAAGCAAAAATTGGCAATGAGATTGTTAATATTACTTATCGTAAGGAGTTTGTCGATAATCCCGATGCTCAATGGCAAGGCTATCAGGATACGGTTAAAGAACGCTCGTGGGGTGTTTCCGAATGGTCAGAACGTACATTTTTAGGATCGTTTTTTGACTGGACAGTGGCCAATGCCATACTGCCGGCACAAGATAACGAAAATACAGGTATTAAAAAGGTTGATCGCTCTACAGTACCGGAAATTCAAGAAATCTCTGGTCAGGCCAGAAATATTCAAGTCCAATTTGATCAGGTCAATAATGGACTCAATCCATTAGGACTATCTTCAGATACAGTACCTTTTGATATCAATCCATATCGAATGGATCCTAAAAATACGAAATCAGCAACCCATTTTGAACAAATCTATGAACGTGCCATTGAAGCTTTAGAAAATGCCCGGGCCATTTATGACTATGCCAATTCAATCAAGAAAAACATTCGCCAGGTCACTGTTTCTGAACAAGCATTCACAGAAGAGGTGATGAGTCAGGATAGAATGTATCGAAATCAGTTGATAGAAATTTTTGGAACCCCTTACAAAGGGACCATTGGTGCAGGAAAAGTCTATCCGCCGGGATATAAGGGGCCGGATTATTACTACTATAATTATATTGATGTGAATGAAGTTTCAAATGAAACTGTTCCGCCACCAAGTGACAAAATGATAGCCTTTTTTAAGCCCAATTATGTTTTGATAATAAAAAATCTTTCTATCAAAGAAGAAGATAGATCCATACCCGGCATATATCAAAAGTACTATGGGTCGGATATCGAAATATCAAGTTATACGAGCACAGATTTCAGCAATGCTGTAAAAGTATCCTTTCCATTAAGTACTGGAAAATATAGCTTTCAGACACCTGAATCATGGGGGATGCGTCAATCACCTGGTGAGATACAGCTTTCACTGACGGAATTGATTAAAGCTGAAGCTGATCTTCAACTGGCATTATCGAAATATTCTGGCCTCATGACTAAAATCAATAATATGCGGTTGTTAATTCTAGCTCGCCTTGAATTCTTTGAAGATGAGATAAGTGCACGTGACCTTTTTTACGATAGAACTGTCGCGTTGACGATGAGTCAAAATGCGGCAAAAGCATTTATAGACTTTACAAATTGTTTAGCCAGCTTTACTGTTTTTATGACAAATGCAGCTAAGGAAGCTCTTCCAACAAGTGCTGGTGTGTCAACGGATACAACCTCTGCTGCAAGAAGTGTTACGATGGGAATCGGTTATAAATTGGCCAATACATTGAGATTATCTACTATTCCTGCGAAACAGGCGGTCTATGCTTTGGAATTAGGGGAAAAATTATCTAAAATTTCAATGGAAATAGATCTGAGCACGGCATCGTTTAAATATAATATTAAGCAATATTTAAATGAGGTCAATGGACTTCTTGGACAGGAAGCACCTGCCCGATTGGAAATATTTCAACGACGTGAACATATGCGTCAGGT
Source organism: Deltaproteobacteria bacterium (assembly GCA_002753725.1). Taxonomy (GTDB): domain Bacteria; phylum Desulfobacterota; class Desulfobacteria; order Desulfobacterales; family Magnetomoraceae; genus Magnetomorum. Next base: position 14,323 of record PEAL01000054.1, on the reverse strand, counting down.
TTCTGATAAATATCGAAATATTCTGGCTAAAGGTTTACGCCTTCTTGAAGAAAGAAAAGCATATAATGCAAAAATAGCGCAAAAAATTCAGGGCAAACGCTATATGGATATGGCTTTCAGGAAAAATTTAAATCAGGCCCTGTCCAAATATCGCAATTCATTTGATCTGGCTTCACGTTATGTTTATTTAGCTGCAAAAGCGTATGATTATGAGACCAATTTAAGCGAAATGGATCCATTATCAGCACAACCCTTTCTCACCCAAATTATTCGTCAACGTCATTTGGGGCAATATGAAAATGGACGCTATTTGATTGGTCAAGGCGGGCTGGGTGAAATTCTTACTGCATTAAAAATAAATTTTGATGGTTTAGCCGGACAAATGGGTTTTAACAATCCTCAAACAGAAACCGGACGTTTTTCACTGAGATCTGAGATGTTTAGACTGAAACAAAGTGAAGAAGACAACACCCGTTGGAAAACTGAATTACAAAATCACTCTGTTGCCAATTTATGGTCTATCCCTGAATTCCGAAAATATTGCCGACCATTTACTATCGAAAGCAGTGATGCGCAACAACCTGGAATTGTGATTGGTTTTGGGACGAATATTTTATTTGGTAAAAATTTCTTTGGCTGGCCATTGTCTGGCGGTGATCATGCCTACGATCCTACCAATTATTCAACGAAAATTCGTTCAGTAGGGTTATGGTTTGAGGGGTATGACAACAGTCAAATGGCTGAAACCCCCCGCGTTTATTTAGTACCTGCTGGTATGGATGTAATGCTTGTCCCCAATAGTTCGTATTTAGACACACGAGAATGGTCTATTGTGGATCAACAATTGCCTTTGCCATTACCCGTGCAAAAAAACGATTTTGTCAATCCAGACTGGATTCCTTCATTGGATTCCCTGGATGGTTCCATGATTAAGATCAAAAGGTTCTCCAGTTTTCGCGCATATCATGACAGCGGGTATTTTGATGAAAATCAGATGACTTATGAAACACGATTGATTGGTCGTTCAGTGTGGAATACACGATGGATGTTAATTATTCCTGGCGGAACGTTTCATTATGATCCTGATCAAGGCATTAATTTGTTTATTGAAAGTGTTACAGATATTAAATTGTTTTTTCAGACCTATGCTTTTTCCGGAAATTAATGTCATCATGAAAACCAAAATACAAATTTTCTTTTAACAATAGAAAGGAATTCAAATGATACCATTGATACCATCGCAAAAAATGAATCAATTTATAATACGAATGATACTATTCTGCTTATGGTTTCCCTCAACAATCTTTGCAAATGTTTCAAGAACACAGACAATTTCACTCAAATCCGGATGGAATGCCATATTTTTGGAAGTCTTTCCAGACAAACCTGATCCTGATGTTATTTTTGCAAATACACCAGTTACTCAAGTGCTGACCTTTATACCTGAAAACTCATCGATCCAGTTTATTAAAGATCCTGATGAAATTGAATGGAAAAAAGATGAGTGGCTGCGGTGGCTTCCGCCCCATGGCCCAGAATCGTTCTTGAAAAATCTGTTCGCTCTGATAAACAATCAGGCGTATCTTATTTTTTCTTTATCCGACTACACGCTTAATATCACAGGAACATCTTATATAATAAAGCAAAAATGGCTGCCAGACAATTATAACCTGACAGGATTTTATGTTGACCCGACCGCACCGCCAACCTTTGCCCAATATTTTTCAGGTTCACCAGCGCATCGTCAACTGAATGTCTATACATTAATCAATAGTACGTGGAAACATATTGAAAACCCCGAGCAAGTAAATATAGAATCTGGAAAGGCTTACTGGGTTTATTGTGATAATAGTTCTCAATATGCAGGTCCATTGGAGATTAATCTCCCCGGTGCTGGTAATGAACTGAATTTTCGAAATACCATTCCCCAATGGGATATAACGATTGTGAATCGATCTACAGAACCTTTATCCTTTACTGTAACGCCCATTCCAAACAGTATCACTGATGCTGGCGTGCCATTATCTATTGTGTCCTATACGGATAATACCCATAAGATATTTACCCCGTTTGATAACCAGACATCGGCCATTGCAATAGAGACAGGAGAATCGGTAAAATTCAGACTTTCCATTCGCCGAAATGATATCTATGCCCCAACTGTTTCAAGTTTGTTAAAATTTTCAGATGATTTGGGAAATCGATTTTTTTTACCAGTAAGGGCTGAACAATAAAAACACTGAGAAAAGAAAGGCAGAAAAAAGAATGAAACACTTCATCATATTTATTATCTTATTATTTCCAGTTGTTGTGATGGCTGAAGAAACCTGTCAAGGATTATGGTCTGGTCAGATCGAATTAGACCAGGTCACTGAAATATCCAACAACACGGTTCAACCTGTCAAACACGCTTTTGATATGACGATCCTTTTGCATGTTGATAAAAACAATGTTGTTCGTTTACTGAGACATGTGACCATGATGCAGAAAACAGAGATGATCGATGGAAATGAAACCGTTCGACGTGTATTGATTACAGATGATTCTCTCCTTCCAGAGTATGATGGCATTGTCCGGCGTGATGGAAAACTGACCGGCATTCGATTGGGAACGTTGGCCTTTGGTTTTTCATCAGATACAGATACAACACAAACAATTATGGCAGGAACAATGGCAGAGGGACAGCAAATTTCTTGTACACTTTTTATGGATAAAAATCATCCAACCAATCCATTTAAACATTTGTATCATCCTGACCATAAACAAGGAAAAGATATTACACGACGGATTGAACTGACGTTTTTAAACGTACCAAATAACGACCCTGATGATGAAAAGTTTGCGTTAGCTGGACAATATAAGGAAGAAATAACCGGATTACATAAAAACAAACTATCAATAGCCGGCTCGTTTAAAATTCAGCGTGTTTCTGATGTGGATACATTGAATGACTGATAGAATCATTAATCTGAAAAAAAGGGGTATCTTATGAAACAAAATATTCCAATTATAAAATGCCAACTCTGGTTAAGTGTTTTAACCTTCATTCTTTTACAAACAACGACTGGATTCGCAACGCTTCGCGAACCAGAAACATTGATCTATGGTCAGGTATACAATCAGTATCAAAACAACAAAATTTTGGTAACAGATGCAGCGATTCAATTAACAATCCGAAAAAAAGGCAGTGATGCACTTCTGAATTACGAAGGTGCGGTTGAATGTGTGAAATGTGAACAATACGACCCCACAGGCTTGAACTGCATGTCCTGTGAAAAATATGCTTATTCCATTAAAATTCCGCAGGAAACCACCCCTGTCATAGAACCTGATGATTCAACGTTACCGGTTTCCAGTATCAACCAACAATATGATTTACTTGAAGCCAGTGTCAATGGTGAACCGGCAAATATGCGTATTAAATCACAGTTTGGCAATATTTTTTCCACTGATAAACAGGGTAAATTCATTCTGGCAGGACAGGCCAGGAGATCCCATTATTATGAAATAGACCTTGAAATCGTTCTTCCGGTTGTAGACACAGATAACGACAGCCTGCCTGATTTCTGGGAAAAACAATACAATCTCAATATGAATGATCCTTCGGATGCTCAAACAGACATTGATAACGATGGATGGAGCAATCTTGACGAATTTTTGAATGCCACCAGTCCAATTAGCAGCAATGTTGTGCCATCATTGTTAGAATCAACTATTCTTGTTTTTGAAGGGGCTCAAACGTTGTTTCAACTTAATATTGCTGATTCTGATACGCCAAAGGAATCGTTCTCGATCAAGTTTGTGAATATTCCGGACAGTATTCAACTGATATTTTATGGAGACAATACACCTTTTACACATGGTCATGTCATCCAGCAAAATGAAAAAATTCAACGCAATCATTTGGAAAATGGCAATGTCATCCTGAAAGCTTTAGATACCGGAAAATTAACAGATCGACTCTATATTCTTTTGATAGATGGTGATCATGAAACAGCGGTGGAAACAATAACGATTCAAACATTCAAACCCACAGCAACGGATGCAACCGATGCCATATTATGGTCAGATGCATTTTACCACGCAAAGGAAACAGGAGATTCCCCTTCCATGCGGCTTCAAGATCGTTCAGGAAATGATAACCGGGGAAATTATTATGCACTATTACAAACAGATGAATCGTATGTTGAAAGCAATATCAATGTTGAAACAAATGCTACGCCCGGCGGTAATTCAGCCATAAGAGTAAATGGCTATTTTGAACTTCCCTATGCAACCCCTGTATTCCCACCTGGAAATGTAACGATGATGGCTGTGTTTAAAGTGCTTCCTAATGAAAACGACCAGATCATAGCCACAGGTTCATATTTTGAAATGGCTGTTGCAGGGCAAAAAAACTTGCTACATCCTGGAGAGTTGAGAATTGCCGATGAATCAACGGCTGTGTATAGTAACAAACGTGTTGATAATGACTGGGTGTTGGCTACAGTCACTCGCTGTGACAACCAGACCACTATTGATATCAATTCAGTATGGACTGGCGGACCATTTGCCTATGAAGAAACGACGGAATTACCGAATGATCCGCTTATGGGCGGGAAAAATATCTGGAAATGGGATTTTAATAATCTGGAATGGTTAGGTAATGTCAGAGGTGTAATGAATGGTCTTTTTGCAGAAATGCTCGTATTTGACCGCCCACTGAACTACATGGAAAAATGGCGAATTTATGCCCATTTACGAGGGAAATGGTTTGCTGATGTGATCAGTGACAATTCTCAGTCTGCTCGCGATGTCAAACTTATGGCCATCAGTGGTAAAAGAAGTGAACTCGTTCGTGAAAAAAGAGCTGAAGCAGATCAGGCATGGATGGCTTATAGTGATGCTGTTTTTGCCGGCGAAAATGTTTTGCAGGCACTGGCAAATCTGGAAAAATTATTGCCGGATAACTGGCAATGGACAACAACGACTCCGCCCGGCGTAGATGAAGCACTTCAAGCCATAGATTCTATCAAGTATAATTATCAAAAGGACTTTGTTAATAAATATGGTGCCGATCATTCCTATATATTAATTGGCGGCATGGGTAATGATACCATTATCGGTGGTTATGAAAATGACATTTTAGTGGGTGGTGCTGGAAGCAATATATTAAAGGGATGTGCCGGGCAGGATATTTTTGTCGTCACGGACAGTGATGAAATAATTGACTTTAATGAATCAGACCATGATATTGTCGATATTTCACATCTCCTGGATCATACCAAAGAATCATTGGGGCAGTACATTCATTTTGAACTGGTCAATGATACTGTAACTGGTGAGGTTCATACATTATTAAAAATTGATTCACAAGGAAGCGGAAAAAATTTTAATGATGCAAAAATCTTACTTCGCAATGTCACCTTGAGAGATCGGGTTGATATCTCTCGTTTGTGGGCATCTGGAAGCATTCATGCCGGCGGGGCAAGACCTGAACTGGATGTATCTCTTAAAATAACTGATAATCAAGCAACAGAAACACCAGAAAATTCAGCCAGCATTGAAATATCTTTTTCAGACAGCAGATTGCCCGAAAATTTAACGATTCCTCTAATTATAAATGGATCAGCAACCATTGGCGACGATTTTCAATTGAAAATTCCCGTTTGGAATAAACAAACAAATGCCTATGAGTCGATTATTTCTGATCATAACGTTATTCCTATATCATTAAAACCTGGTGATCAACGTTTGAATATTCAAATTATTCCAATACCCGATCATGTTGCTGAACCTGATGAATCGATCCTTATCTCTTTATTGGAAAAAAATGATTACTACCATTTAAAAAGAGAAGCTTTACCATCCATTGAACTGTCAGACGGCACGGATGAAATCTGTATAAAAACCACTGCTCCGATAGCATTTGAAGGTAAAACAACGGGTGCGTCCATACAAATATCAAGAAATGGATCTTATGATATCAGCAAGGAAGTGAGCTTACTCATTAAAGGAACTGCTGATAATGGAAGAGATTGTTATTATATTCCATCAGAAATGACCTTTTCGCCCGGTGAAACGCAATCCACGATATCGGTTGTTGCCTACAAAGATAATGAGATGGAAGATGTTGAATTTGTAGAAGTCATTATCGCTTCTGGTGATTACAAAATAAAAGGTCCAGCCAGTGCCAGAGTGGAAATACACGACCTTGTGCCAGATTCTATTGTCAAAGGTGATATTGATAACAATGGTCAAATAGAATTGAAAGATGCTATTATTGCATTGTATATCTGTTCTGGAAAAAACATATCATCTGTTTCTGTTATTGCAGATAGATCAATTACCAATGGAAACATTGGATTGGAAGAGGTTTTGTATATTATGGATCAGATCTCCAACTAACATTACGGTCAGTCGATATCAGGATTTATAAAACGTTTTGTTAAGGATTCGCCCTTCAGGGCTTAAAATGAAGGCTTTACATCACCCAGGGCGTTGCCCTGGGCTTATATTAATTTGCGCTTTCAGCGCTTTAAAACAAGCAAATTTTCAAAAAGACTAAAATGTCCGACTTTTTGGGAATGCGCCCTATCCTGGTGGCTTACCAATAGTTTTTCATAGTCCTGGAGTTTTTCTTTTAAATCGGGCGCTCTCACTCCTATGTGCATGAATGAATATAAAAAAGATTAAATATATTTACTTAATTGACAACAAAGTTATTTTTCACTAATTCTTCTCATGAAATGAAGAATATCAGTCAGTAAGTTTTATCATCAGAGCAATAGAGAGCTTCACTGCTTCTGGTATCCCTTAATGCATTGTATACATTTCCACCAGTCATAATGCCTGACCAGAAAATATAAGAAAAAGATTTCAATCCATTGTTATGAAAAAAAGCATCTCCACTGGCGCTGCTGATAATTAAACGATATTTATTTTCAGGCGGTTTAAGGTATTTGGCAAAACTTTCCGAATAACAGGCATCATAGATGACCAGAACAGACTGAATATCTGTATTATTTTGTAAATTATCCAGATGCTGATCAAGTACTTTTGCCTCTAATTTTTCATTCGTATTAATCAAATATGCGCCATCTTCGCCATGTCCGACCATAAATATTATTAACTCTTGCGCATCAATCGCCCACTTATCAATAGCTTCAAGAAATCTTGAAATAGTTGGAACAGCGTTGATATCATCGGCTTTGCAATTATTATCAATATCTTTTGATGGATCAGGGCCTAAAAAATAAATATTCTCTTTTAAATACCCCTGATAAAGTAATGTATTGTATGCATGACTTGAAGTATTCTCAAAGGCTGGCATTAAATAATCATTGCTTTGAGCACAGACGATGATGGCTTTTAATTTTTTGCGATCATTGATAAAACTTATCGCACCAGACATTTGAAAACTGGCTTCTTCATTAAAAACACGAAGGGTATAATGGCCGTCTACGTCAGGAAAAGGAAATGATGAAACTGAAAGGTGCGATTGATCCGTCATTGTTTTTTCTTTTATTTCATAAGGAAGAGATACAATAGCTAAGCCCGCAGCATTACAAGCAGCATAAGCGATATTGTTATTAATTTTTATATCCATTACCATTCCGGGCAAGTCAATCTGTCCAATAATTTTTGGTGACATTGGTTTTTGAATATCAACCATCAATATGCCTGTATGACCTAAAGCCACACAGGCAGTCTGATCATTCAATGACGTACTCATAGGACGATCATTTGTCTGAACATCGTTTTCTTCAGTCAGATCGTTGGGATTACTTACATCAACAATATGGATTTTGTTATAATCACCGACATATGCGTAACTGTTCTTTACTGCAACATTAAATGGATTTTCAATATGAATTGAACCCAGAATTTTCAGATTTTCCAATGGGTTGACATTTATTGCGATCAATCCTTGATTTTGATAAACTATAACACGTCCCGGGAGTGTCCAATGAACGAATGATCGCTTGATTATTACCTGAGTCCGGAAAAAAAGCCACTCGTGTTTGCGCATCAAAACCTTCCCCTGTTATTGTAAACTCTTTGGATTGTCCGGGTTTGAATGAGGTTGGATAAATTGAATCTATTCTTAAGTCTGCATTTACAGAAAAAGAAGTGTTGATCGTAAGACAAAAAACGAATAAAAATTTTACATGCTTTAACATATTTATTTCCTTGATAATATTTCAAGAAGTTCTATTAAAACAGACAGTTTTACAGGAGACGCAACTGAATAGTGGTCATCCTGAAGGCTGATATGTTTTAACAGCCAGATAACATCCGCAAGTCCCTGTTGATGATCAGAATCAATATCAGGTGTAATCACCAGATCCTTGTTTGTTACAACGAGTTCATTAACATCAACAGTTGTTGTATAATCCAGATAATGGATGTGTTTTGTAGATAAAACAATTCCCGCTTCCTGTCTGCAATTAAAAATTCTATATTTTCCAAGTTTGTTTGATATTGCAGATCTCTTGATATTGGTAATAACATTTACCCCCATCAGTGGTGATCCCAGATATTTATCTGTGATCACGCCTGATATTCTTCCATTGGTCGCTGCTGAAGAATCGTGTACAGATAAACTGTAGCAGGTATCGTCTCCTGCAACCATTACAAATAAAGACCATACTTTCACATAATACACTTCATTTTTATTGCAGGTCCATACCATTTCTTCCGAAATTCCTTCAAGTCCTGTATTTTGTGTTTCACCGATTTGCGTTATACGATTATTTTGATCCAGAAAGTATAAAGCAATCGCTGGATTACAATGAATGCCGGGTTTATCTACAGAAATTGTATATTTTTCAAATTTTAAACCATAAAATTGTACCCAGTCCTGATCGGTGTCTTTATGAAAGTTGTGGGATTGTGCATCTGGATTACAAATGTCAATAACGTTTGCACTTGTGTATAGATTATCAGTTTCATACTTATCGGGTATAACGTCTGCAAAAATCTGAAAAGAAACAATCAGATAAAACATAAGAAAGTAATGGCTTATTTTTATAATATCCATCATATTTACAAATACCTGATCAAAGATAAATAGAATAAATGTTCAATCACATCCTGTTGAAAATCAAGATGTTTTAAGATAGATTTTCCAATATCATTTCCATGCCTGAGCGTATATGCCATATCAAGGCTGAATCGTTGACTGGAAAGAAAAGACAAACCGGAACCTATACTCAAACCATAAAAATTATCACGCGCATCAACTGCGGGTGTGGGATCATAAAAAATGCCTGCACGCAATGGGATGATAAAACCTGCATTCTGATCAATATATAAATATTCAAAACCGCATCGAATCTGCGTTGTATCTTTTGCCTTTGATTTGTTGACTGGTTTCCCATCAATTGGACAAATGGTTTGACCTTTTTCTGTTTCATACGAAAATGTCTTCCAGTTTGTATGACTGATATCTGCTGCAATCAAAAAGGCATCGCTCATTTGATAACGAATACCAAGGCCTGCTGTAAGGGGCATGTGCATACTGTCATTGCTTGTTTCATTTGAATTCCCATCTGGATTTAAGGGATTTGTAAAATCAGTCCAGTGTTCAGATTTTGAATATAAAATGTCAGCATTAAAAGGGGTTTTAAAAACAAGGCCAGTTGATAAATGAGCATTTATTCTCCACAGAAGTCCAAAATTCAGATTGATTCCGCTGAATTCATATGTTTCCCTTGAATTACCCCAAAATAGTACCTCTCCATCCCGATCTGAAACAATTTGCTGATAATGTTGCTGCCATTGATTGGACAGGTGAATATTTTTCCATAGATTTATTGTAATTCCAGCAGATAATCGGGGAATTATTTGAGTACAATATGAAAAGCCTATTGAGGAAAGTCGCCCTGTTTGATGGTATTTCCAATTATCAGTATCCAGCCATCTGGGCTCTGTTATTTTAAATGACCAGCTGCGGTTAAAATCATATAGATGCTGCCATGTGAGGGCAAGGCTCATGTTTCTATTGATCATTTTAAAAGGATACACCAGACTGAAAAAATTCAAATGATGATCAAAAACAGTGCCAGTGTGGGAGGATTCAGGATGGAATCCGAATTCATTGGATTCTTTACGACTCAGACTTGCGTATACGACAGAAACTTCTGGTTTTCTTAACTGAATAAATCCCCCTGGATTCCATGATGAAGCTGTTGCATCATCACATACAGCAATAAAAGCACCTGCCATAATGATTTGAATGCATTACTTTCTATTGCGAACCTTCGTCAATTACCTGTTGATTAATACGCCACCCCAATGCCTTAGGAATAAGGGGGATTGTCATTGCTCAAGCCGTCTAAATAAGCAGTAAATTTATCAGGATCAGTCATTATAGTATTTACTAATTCTCTAAATTGGTGAGCTATGGAATCATTTTCTACTTTTTCATTCCATCGTTCAGCCCACAAAATATCTGATATCAACTAATATCAAAATCACAACATAAATTTCAACCGTTGCGTGACAGCAATTTGATTTGTTTTACAAAATGTCAGTGCCTCGTCAGTAAATCCATTTAATGAAAAAAATGCCTTTAAAATTATTTTTTCAGGATAAATTCGCGAATACGCATCAATTTTTTCAAGAAAATCAGAAACCATGCTCTGTCCAACAGCAGTAGACATCTTTTTAACTTCAACCAAAATGACACGTCCACAGTCAGATTCTGCAATCACATCAATTTCCATATTTTTTCCATCAGAACGTTGAATAAAAAACCTGCTCGCTGCATGAATGATATTGAGCATGGCAGTATCAGATACGCCATCAAAATATGCGGACAATTGAAATCGTTTTTTACTTCTGAATTCAGTCATCAGTTGAAGCTCGGCTGTTTTACCGACTATTTGGGACAGTTTACCCAGGAGGATTTTTTTGTCTTTTTTCAGTTTCTGGACTTCATCACGAAATTCCTCAACAAACTTCGGCGCAAATGACATAATTTCTTCCTGAAACCGATTTCTTAATACCAGGTTCAACGTGCCATCTTTCAAACCTTTGTATCGGATATCAGATGCGCCCTCGTTTATCAGGTCTGCCTTAACGAGTTCTTGAAGACGCTGCTGGATATCATTGGGAGACAGTGACAGTTTTAATTCGTCTTTGAGTTGGGTTGGTGTAAATTCTGTTTCATTGTTCTGACACATATGAAGTAGTATTTTTTTTGCATGAGTGTCATTGATTCTTTTAACCGTTTGCTCGATATATTCTCCCCAGGTCATGGATAATTCTGATTCTTTGTTGCAAATTTCATAATTGACTGTTTTTAAAACACTTTCTTCATCACTAAAATCCTTTTCAGGGTATTGGCTTTGAATCACACAGGATATAAAAAAAGGATCAGACATACACAGACGATTGATCAGTAATGCGTTTTCATGGGTGATCGGGTAATTATCTGCATTGGCATATTTATAAACGGCCAACAGGCCATCAGGTTCTTCCAGATAGGGTGACATAAAAATGCGTTTCAAACGTCCGGCCTGAAGGTATTGACTGATAATTTCAACAATCCATCCAACATAAGAACCACTCACCAACATGGGCGCAATTTTAGATTCAACAACTTCGTGGAAACTACCCGCCATGGTCCGATCTGGTTCTGTTTTACGTTCTTTATCTGGATAAATATATTGCGTAATATTCTGTATTTCATCAATCATGACCAGAACTCTTCTGTTGTAAAGTTTGGCAAAACGTTCTGGCGCACGATAAACTTTATCCCAAAGCAACGAATGGGATTCATCTGATTGATAGTTATTAATGGCATTAACATCATTGACAAACATTTTGATCTGATGTGATTCCCCATAGGCTTTTATTTGATCAAGGTCAAGTTCATCCATAACTGGTATTGGATCACGTTCAAGAAAAGAAATACAATGAGAAGCAAAGGTTTTATAGTATTTAATGGCAAAATCAGGAAACCAGGTTTTAACTTCCTGAATATTAAAATAAAAAGGTATGGTTAAGGCATTTTCGTTCCAGATTTTATTAAAAAGGCGTTGCATAAAAACAGTTTTACCGCTTTTTCTTCTGGCAAGAATGACCCTTGACTTTGCCCTTTTTCTTGGAATGGCATCGATCCACTGGCTAAATTCAGCCAGTTCCCTGGTTCGTCCAACAAAAAGATCCGGATCACCAATTCGTTCTTCTAAAGGATATTGCATTTCCATCATTGATTTCCTTTGTCGATGTTTTTATGACTGGTACGAATTTTGTTAAAATAACTACAATTAAAAAAGCTTACAAATAAAAGAAAGATACAATAAAAAAATGTAGTCGTTTATTTCTATTTCCTTAGGAGAGTTTTTTTTCTTGACGTATACTTTAAGGGATGCCCATTCTTCTCAGGTTTCTTTGACAAAAGTAACTCTTCCAATTTTTGACAAATTCATTTTAGATAACTTATAATTTGATTCAGTATCAAAAAGCCATAAAATTTTTGTTTTTTTATTTTTTGAGGGCTCAGGGCATGGCGCGTATCCATCGGTAAACACAATGACACCATCAAAACTTCTGTTTTTATCTATAAAATCAATTACTGCAGAAAAATTTGTTCCGCCACGACCCAATATTTGAACCTCCTTTTGTGCTTTTTTTAATGTTAACAGGTTTCCCTTAATTTCAGTATCAAAACAGATCACCGATATTTCTTCAATTCCATACTTAAACAATCGGTTTATGATTGAAAATGCATTTTTCAATGCAGCATGAGAGACTGAACCGCTGACATCTACTGCAAATAAAAGCTTTGTTGTAAAATCCCTGCGAGATCCCATATACAAAAAACCATATCTTCGACTCGGCTTCATTCGTGTTAATCGTCGCGTATTCGATAATATACTTGCTCGAAAAGATTTCAATATCATCTTATAATTGATTTTTGGCTTGAGGGTGGCCAGTATTTTTTCCTGAATGTTTGCGGTTATTGTTCCCCAGGTATTTGCAATGGATACATCCTTGATTTTTTCATTGACCAGATGTTCGTGGTATTCATTTCGATCCCAATGACTTGCATTTTCATATCCAGTGCGCTTCTCATTAGTGTAATGCTCTAATGTATTTTCAGCACCTCTTTCTCCAGCTTCATTCTCAGGTGTCGATTTATTTAAATTTGCTGCACTGTCTGTTTTTTCACCTCTGCCATCGTCACGATTCTGGTTGTCATCATCGCCACCACATTCATTTTCACAATCGTCATTTTTATCCTGGCTGCCATATTCATTATCGTCAATCTCACCTTCTTCATTATTTCCCTTTGCTCCTCTATCATTATTTGCAATTTTTGTTTCATTTGCAATTTTTGTTTCATTTGCAATTTCATTCTCATTTTTCAGACAATCATTTTGAATGTTTTCGATAATTTTATCATAGTAAAATTCAAAATGTTTTTTATCATAATCATCAGAAGCAAAAAATTCTCTTGCAGTCAAAAAACCTAATCCTTTTGTTTGAAGATATTCCTGGATCGTAATATTACTTGCCAAATACGAAATTTCAGGCAACTCTTTTTTTCTGGAATAAGGATGTTTTAAAATAATTCTCATCGCTTCAAACGAGAGTATTGTTTCCAAATCTTTTGTATTTAAAGCGTTAAGAAAGTCAGGATTGTATTCGATATGCCCATTTTGAACTCTAATGGTTTTTATCTGCCTGACCGGTTCTACTTTGTGTAAAGTCCATACAGCAAAATAGAGTGGTTCGCACAGATACCATTTTTCAACGATTTTTGTTATATTTTCTTTTATAGACATAAAAAATGCGGTGTATTTTATTATAAATCAATGCTTTTAATATAGTCGGATACTTCAAGCATTAATTCATCTGAATCAATAAAAAACAATGTCAGAACTTTTTCAAAGTTCGGGTTTTCCAATTGTGAGGATAGATGCGCAACAGCTTCCTGAAAATTTGATTTTTTAAGATGCCTGATATATTTTACCAGATTTTGAATCAGGATTTTCTTTTTTTTGCCATAATTATCTTTGTTTAGAAAAAGAAAAATATTTTCATTCAAAAGAATGTAGTCTTGTAATTTTAAATTTTTAAATAATTTGAGGTTAAAATTGAATAGCACTTTTTCAGGTTTGAGCATTCCAATTTCCTGTATACTTTTTTTGAAATTAACACTTGCGGCCCCCCCTACAATACCTGAAATGATTGTTACATATCGATCATCAAGCCGCTCAACATTTTTTATTAAGTTTGAAACACGTTCCCATGCTCGTCGATCTGGCGTTTTTTCAAGCTCGAGAATTTCATCAGTCCGAGAAAATTCATTTTTAACATCCAAAAACAG
>PEAL01000353.1 GCA_002753725.1 Deltaproteobacteria bacterium | reverse complement strand
GGCACATTCCAATCAAGAAGCCTGGAGCTGAAGCTCCAGGCTATTATCTGTCGTCCCTTTCGGGACTTAAAGTGCTTTATTAGCAAACTATCTGTTTTCATTACTCCCCAAAATCCGATATAATCAGAAGAATATAAAGGAGAAAAACAATGAGTACAGATGTACTTTTAACGGAAATAAAAGATCAAGTTCTACAGGTCACCTTAAACAGGCCTGAAATTATGAATTCATGTAATTTTGAAATGCTGAAAGCAATGAAACAGCTTTTTGAAAATGTACATTTTGACCCTGATATCCGGGTGGTCATTGTAACCGGTGCGGGTGATCGTGCATTCTGTGCTGGAGCAGATTTAAAAGAACGGGCCACACTCACAGAAACTCAAGTTAAAGAATTTATTTTTACGATCCGTAATGTGTTCACCTTTATTGAAAGCATGAGCAAACCAGTGATTGCAGCAATAAATGGCATCGCACTCGGCGGCGGTACCGAACTGGCTCTTGCCAGTGATATTCGAATCGCTTCGGAAACCGCAATGATGGGACTGACAGAAACTCGCCTGGCAATCATTCCTGGCGCAGGCGGCACACAACGATTGCCTCGACTGGTGGGCAGGGGAAAGGCCAAAGAATTGATTTTTACCGGCAAACGAATATCAGCACAGGAAGCCCTGTCCATAGGATTGGTCAATGCCATTTGCCCGGCAGATCAATTGCTTGAGGAATCTTTTAAAATGGCTCAAATGATCTGTGAAACGGGGCCCATTGCAATCCAGCAGGCTAAATATGCAATCAATCATGGTATTGAAACCGACCTTTCTACCGGTCTGGCCATTGAATCCAATGCCTATTGGATAACAATCCCCACAAAAGACCGCCTGGAAGGACTTGCTGCTTTTCGTGAAAAACGAAAACCCGTGTATAAAGGGCTTTAATTTTTTTGTTGAAAGGACTTCGTCTTGTGAAAACCTCATGCTACCTTGAAAATATCACATTTGAACGAAAAACCCACCACAAAACGTTTTTCATGCAAGTGCCTGACATTCAAATTCCTGATACATCCATTCCCAATCAACAAAGAATTCCCATTGTGGGGGAAAGTGGTGCTGGAAAAAGTACGCTGTTAAATGGCCTGGCTGCCATGTTAAAACCCGCTTCAGGAAGCATTACCTGGATAATCAAAGGAAAAAACTATGTTTTTTCACCTCAAAAGTGGAAAGAACAACAAGCTGTTTATTGTCGAAAAACACTCTTTGGTTTTGCTTTTCAAGACAGCACCTTAACCCCTCACATGACGGTGGCTGAAAATCTTATTTATCCTCAAAGAATTAATGGTGTTTCTCAAATCAATGCAGAAAAGAAAGCGTTTGCTGTTCTATCAAAAGTTCTGCGTGACAATGAAGACGTGGAAACCATGTTGACCAAATACCCTTATCAGGAACTTTCAGGGGGCGAACGTCAACGGGTTGCCTTAGCTCAGGCAATGGTCAATGATCCCAGCGTGCTTTTTGCGGATGAACCCACTGGAAATCTTGATATCAATACGCGACGAATGGTGATGGATTCAATTTTTGAATGGGTATCTGGACAACCTGATCGACTGCTCATTTGGGTGACACACCATGAAAAAGATCCCCAAAATGCGGGCGTTACAAAACACTTGTGGGTAAACCGGCAATCTTGTTTATGGAAAGAGGTGCCCCATGAATAAATGCTACTGGTTGCTGGTTGCAAAAAAAGAATTGTTTATGCAATTCTCTTTTAAGCGTCAACCCTCAGATCGCGATTTTTTATGGTTGACGCTTTTATCAATGCTCGTTTTATTGTTTGCCCTGTTAATATTAAGCACAAGAGATGGTCTGTCTGAGCGGATGGTTGATCTGCTTTTGGGCCGTGTTCCTGGTCATGGTATACCCGTCTGGGTACGGGCCAACCCTTACACAAAGGGTGGACAAAACCTGATTGATACCAAAATAATTCATCAAGTCAATGCATTGGGGATTGATACGGACCCTTCTTCCCCTGGAAAAGAAAATACCCCCTATTTTCAAGGGTTAAGCATTCATCCCTATCAAGAAGTTGATCACGTTACCCTTTCATTGCCCGGTGATACCCTATGGGACAGGCACGGGCATGATCCTGAAAGTCCCCGATTTGAAGGCATAGCGATATCACAAACAGATCCACTGTGGGAGTTTGCCAGTGGAATCTATTTGCAAAACCATGCAAGCGCTCCTGGTAATTTTTGTATTGTCCTCAATCGATCAATTTTTAAAACATATTTTCATTATGATGATTATCAGGCATCACTCAAAAAATTATTGCCTGAGCCCCTGTTTCGGGAGATTCCAGATAAAGACTCTTTTTTCAATGATAAAAAAAAGAATCATATCTGGCTTTTTGTTGGGATTACCAAAGATTTATTGAGGTTAGACGTTATTTGGGTGGATCGATTTCCCATCCCTGGAAAATTTGCCTATTTATTTCCCTGGCACCATTATCATGCTCTGGAAAAGGCATATCAGTACGCCAATATTCGATATTTTCCAGAAGTCAGCAATTTGTCCCAAAAACGACGGGTCAAAACCATATTTGTTCGGAAGGATGTTTCTTCCGAACAACGGGATCGGTTTTCCCGATGTCTGAATGGCGATCTTGCCACCAAACGTGGCCAGCATTATATTTCATTTAAAAGGGAAATTCCTGAATTTTGGGTTGATGCCTGCGCAAAAGATACAGGCATCAATGGTCAACACTATCGAATTGCCCACCCGGTAACTGGCGATCCTGTTCGTCTTGTTTCATTTGACACCATTGAATTGCCTTGTGGCAAACTTCCGAAAGAAAAATTAACTGCTGAGGCACAAGATCAATGCATTCTGAATCCCCAATATATGTTTGCGCAAACATTGCCAGGATCATCTCGTGCGTTTGTTTATGTTCCAGACAGGGGACAACTCAGCTCAGCCATTTCCTGTTTAAAAAATATGGAACAAAAACCCCTGCTCATTCCCTGGATTTATGGCGATGCCTTGAAACGTTTTGGTGCATTGATAAAAATCATTGATGTGTTGAGTTCACCCTATTTTATTCTTTTCATTCTGTTTTTAATTGCATTGTTTGGGGTGATGATCGCCACATTGATTGGACATCGCAAGCATTATTACGGTATCTATCTTGCTAAAGGCATGGGCCGGCGGCATATCTATGGCATGCTGTTGTTTCAAATCGGTATGACCCTGTCCATTGGCCTGGTCTTCGCAGCCATTACGCTTCAAAACATCCGCTATTTAATTAACAGACATTTTATTTCAGCAGCAAAAAGTTTTTCAGATGTTTTGCCTTTGAAAACGCCTGATTTATTACCCATATCCTTTCAAAATCATTTGTATGCGTTTAGTGCAGGATTACTCATTGCCTGGGTCCTGACACTTTTGATTTTATATCTGCTGCCGCTTAGAACCAGGACAATGCCGGATGATTTATTGGATTAGACACCAACATTGAAGAACGTTCTTTATCTGTCGTTTGTAAAAAAAATTCAATGATTATATATTCACATGGATATCAAAGGTTTTAAACACTTCTGTTAATTTTCGTTGCCAGGCATTGTGGATATCGTGTGGAACAACATATAGCTGTGAACGATCTTTAAATTCTAATGCATAGGCCTGATCCAACCCTGTAGCCAGTTCTGTCAGCAAAAAGCGCTTTTTTTGATGATCGGCTATGGGATGTTCGGATGGCAATCGATCCAAAAGGCGAGCGGAATAATTGTGAGTGCCTTCTATCAGATGCACCGGGCCAACGTGCATATGAATGACAGATTTATTTTTATGGCTGATTCGTGCAAATAAAGGGCGCTCTTCAGCATCATAGCGTTTTTCTATAAATTCGACCGCGTCGTTGCTTAAAAAAAGGCGGGTATTCATGATCATTCCGGTTTTATAAAGACTTTCCAAAAAAACTTTCCGCGCAGGAAACATTCGGCGAATCATATCATTGCCGGTTTGCTTGCCGATTTCTTCCAGAATTTCCAAAAAGACGATCAAATCCATTTGAGATAACCATTTTCGTATTTGCTGTTCATAGGTCGCTGCAACCCCCCCCCATCCTTGTTGGTATTGATCACTGGATTTGGGCATGCGGGGATCGCCTAATAATTTTATAATGAACTGACGCCAGTTATCCGGCATATTTTTGTTTGCTGCTTTATCCATCATCAGCATTGAAACAGTCTGGCCAATAGAATAACGATCCTTAAACGGCATGCGCTTGATGTCATGATTAATCAGCACGTCAAAAATAGGATCAACCTCACCCAATTTCAGATGCTCCACAGGTTTTACATAAAAATGTCTTTTTGAAGCTATTGAAAAATGAGATCGGTGATCCCAGGGGATACGATAGGTTTGAAAAAATTTTTTCAAACTGGTTTCTTGAGGATGATAAGCCTCCCAAAAGCTTTTGAGGCCAAATTCGAATAAAATATCCTTTTGAGAACAATAAACAGACATATCCTGTGAAAGGCGCCGTTTTGAACAAATCCCATTCAGGTGATCCCTGATATATTTACAGAAATATTTCAAATCACTGATACGATCAAATTGATCAAAATATAATCGAATCAGGCTGTATAATTGGGAGGGCGCCAGTGGGGTTTTAATTTTGGAGATTTGTTTCAAATGACTTTTTGTAATGGGATAGGCAGTAAAAAAAGCATTGTCTGTTGACCACAAGTGAATCAGTACGCGGATATCTCTTTGTGTCTCAAGCACATGTTTCAGTTTTACACCGCTGGACAGAGCATCAATGATTTCCTGCCTGCGCTGATGAAACCAGCGTGCTTCGGGGCTACTTCCTGCACCCAATTGCTTGAATTCATCGGCAAGCTTTTTAAAAACATCCACATCCAAAAGACCGGAGCCGTCGGGTAATTCAAATTTTAGTAAGGGTAATTGAGGTTTTATCATTAAAATCAATCAATCAATTAAATTGTGGTTCCTTAATGTTTGGTAAATCGTCGAACGACACAATAACAACCATGTGGATAAAGCCATTTGCTTGTTTTTTTTTATTCAACTTAATTGCATTCGGCTTCTTAAATCCTATTTTAGGCCAAATTAGTTTTTGATCGTTAAAATGTCCGGGATATAATAAAGGAACTGTACCAGCTTCATAGTTTTGGCATAAATATTCTTTAAGTCGAAAATCAACAACAGGACCGGTTCTCCAAAAGCAATAGAAAGCGTTCCAAGACCAGCACCTGCATCAAGAAGATGACAATTTACATGAGTTGTTCGTGTAAACAAGTTAGCCATAAACTGCGCTATATTTATAGGTGTAAAAAATTGACCAAGTTTAGCTTTCTTTTCAGGATCAACACATTTCGATAATTTTAAAAATTTTTTTTCAATTACAGATAACAATTTACCCCCCCCAAAAAAAAATTACATTCCCATTTCAATCT